>JANTFK010000007.1 GCA_024763595.1 Bacteroidales bacterium
TAAAAACGCGAAAACCCACAGGGCCCACACGTTCAGGTGTGGAAAAGCGGATCATGAACAAGAAAAAACGGGGAGCACTCAAAAAACTCCGCAGGGGTCCTTCCCCGGAGAATGATTGATGTCCCGTCGCTGAAAACCGGGCACGTGAAATCCGTAAAATAAAAAGGAAGCTGTCTTAAAAGTATGCCTTTTAAGACAGCCTCCCGGATAAATAGTAGTTTCAGTTAGGTTATGTAGTTAGATTATGTAGTTTGATCTGCAGGGACAAGATCTTTGTTACGGTTCTTTACAGGTCTGAAAATACCGATCAAACCCTCCAGTCCTACGGTCATGACAATATTGATAAAGAATAGCAGGAAACCCACCAGCAGCAGCACGCCGCAGATCAGCGCCAGGATCATATAGAGGTCAAATTCACCATTGGGATAAAGGGTTCTGCGAAGCATGCCCTGCAATCCGGCCATTCCCATAAAGGCGCCCATGCCGATACCTCCAAGCAGGTGAAACCAGAAATGGAGGTTGGCCAGTTTCTGGCTGTAAAGCTTTGCCCCGTTTGTCAGGATGGGTAGCAGGATATAGATGGCGGAATAGAGTGTCATGGTCAGGCCGACCAGTATGGCCACATGCACATGGGGTCCAACCACCCACTGGGTGTTATGCAGGATCCGGTTCAATCCCACGTCTGCCTGCATGATCCCGGCCGGGACAGCCAGTGCAAATCCAAGGAGTCCGCCCAGGAGAAATTTCAGTTCGTTGGTCATCTTCAGCGGACGGGCTGCCCAGAGTGTGGCCAGCGTGATAAAGAAGGCCAGTCCCTGGGTGATCAGTTCAAAAGCCGTGACCATTTCACCTGAAAAAACTTTCAGGAATCCCGGTTGTGCCTGGTCGGATAAGAGGTGATGCGACCATACAGTCCACGAAACGACCAGCTCAAGCAGCAGGGCGGCACGGGCAATGTTTTGCATAAAAAGTTTTTTTCCGGTGATCATGGTAGCCAGCAGATACCAGGTACCGGCCACGAAGATCAGGACAAGCCCGTCGGCAATCAGGTCCAGTCCCCACCAGAACCAGTTCTTATAGAGGAGGGCATCTATGGCAGACTCTTTCAGGTCATAACCCAGGATGGCTCCAACCATATAGACCAGGATCAGGACCCCGGTAAAAAGGATAATTCCGGAATTCAGAATCATATCCACGCTTCCCCTTGCAATGGCGGCCACGGGTAGGGAGACCAGGTGCTCTTTTTGCCTGCTCTTTTTCTTAAACAGGTTGGCGAGCCCGGTAGTTCCCAGGGCCGAGCCCAGCAATTTTCCACCCGGCTGCTTCTCCCATCCCTCGGGGGTATAGGTGATGGTTTTGAAAACATTGATAACAAAACAGACCGATCCCACCATCACCATGGCAATTCCAAGAATAAAGAAGGTGCCTCCCACCGGACTGAACTGACTGAAATCTGCCGGAAGCGGCCAGTAAAGGGTATAAAGGGGAGAATAATGGGAGATAAATCCGGCAAGCCAGAACACAAAGGTCCCGATCGCAATCAAAAAGAAGCTCCAGTGAGCAAGTTTCATGCTATAAAGCGGTTTCTTCATCAGGAACGGTACCAGGAAGAGGAAAGCTCCGATTACAATGGAATATGTAGATCCGAAAATACCTACCAGCGGGTGGGCAGTGAGTATTGCAAAGTACTGATTTTCAGAAATCATAGAAATTTGCTCCACATCAAAGATGCGCATCAGCATTCCTTCGATCAGTACAAACAGATAATATACCAGTCCCACTACTACGAAGCGGAGGGTAAGTTTTTGCATGGCTGTAAGGGATTCAGATTTGAATAACCCCTGTTCGCCTTTCATCAGTGTTGTTATAAATGACATCGAGATAAGTTTTAAGGTTAATATGGAATTATTCAGTGGCGCCCGATTCTACTACTTCCACTGCGTTTTCTAAGATCATGGCGACTCCTTTTGGTCCCGAATACTCTGTTGAACGAATGGTATAAACGCCGGGCTGAAGAAATTTCCACAGGATATCGTTCCGGTGACCCGGGATCACCTGCATCTGGAACAGCATGGAATTATCCTGACGGAACAAACCGAATCCGTAGGTCAGATCCCTGGAAGTGACGTCGAACTCTACAATCTCACCCACATTTACCACGATCTTTTCGGCAGGAAGAATGAATTCATGATTGGCCACTTCAATGGCAAAGGATCGGTCTGGTGTGATTTCATGTCGCTTCAGGTCCATTTCCGACCAGGGAATAGTATTGTAAGTGATAATGTGCAGGGAGACTCCCAGCACGACCAAAAATCCGACAAAAGTATAAAACAGTGCCGGATTCACTTTGCTCTTACCTGTTTTGGTAATACGCATTGAAAACCATGCCATCATCAGCATGATGACAATGGTATAACAGGTGTAAGCAATTGTCTGTCCTTTCAGGACGAGAGATGAATCAACCATAGGTCTGTAATTTTATAGTTATACAAATAACAATATAATGCCACCTCAATATAGCATATATTTTGAAAAAAAAATCAATAATTTACATCTGACTTTTTTAATCGATCCAAAGTAGTGTTATAGAGTATGTTAAGAATGCTGGTCCGTACTTCGTCCCAGACATCATGCAGGGCACAGGTGTGGTTGAAAGGGCATTTTTCCAAACCCATGATGCAGGTGCCCAGTACATCCAGACCCTCCACTGCATCCACAATTTCGGCCAGGGTAACCAGGTGGGCCGGTTTCTGTAATATAAATCCACCGTTCCGGCCCTGGACACTTTTAATGAACCCTGCTTTTGAAAGACTGGTAAGTAGCTGTCTCAGGTAGGGCCAGGGAATTTTAAGCTGTTCGTGCAATGCTTTGGCCGAATATTTTTCTCCTTCGTGCTCGGCCAGAAAGCTGAGTGTTGCAAATGCATAGGAGGTAGTCTTACTAAAATTCATGATATGCGATTGGTCATGTGAAATTAATCATTCTATAAGAACCGGGAACAATAAGGCTGCTTATCTTTGACCGGTATCAACCGTTAAAATGTCAATTTCTGTGCCTAAAGTATCAGTCATACTTCCTTATTGTAATGCTGAAAGCACATTGGATCGTGCCATTGAAAGTATCTGCAGGCAGGATTTTCATGATTTTGAGTTAATACTCATAGATAATAATTCGACCGATAACAGCAGGAAAATAGCGGTAAGCTGGAGTGAGCGGGATTCCAGGTGCATATTGACTGAAGAACCCAGGCAGGGTGTGATGTTTGCATCCAACAGGGGAGCAGGCATGGCTCAGGGAGCCTACCTTGCCAGGATGGATGCCGATGACCGGGCATACCCTGAACGGTTGAGGCTCCAGGCAGCGTTTCTGGATAGTGACTCATCATACGGTGCTGTTGCCGGAAGGGTCAGGCATGTGGGTGATCCTGAAATTTCAGCCGGATTCAGGAGGTTCGTAGAATGGAGCAATGCACTGGTAACTTATGAGGATATTTATAACCGCAGGTTCATAGAAGCTCCCATTGTTAACCCTACAGCCATGTGGAGAAGGGAGACCATGATGGCCCATGGTATGTACCGGTCCGGTGATTTTCCGGAAGATTATGAGATGTGGTTGAGGTGGCTGGACAGGGGTGTGAAAATTGCCAAACTTCCCCGGGTAGTACTGGACTGGCATGATTCGGAACAGCGCCTTACCCGTACTGCCAACATATACAGCGAGGATGCTTTTTACAAGATCAAGAGTCAGTACCTGGCCGGCTGGCTGAAGCGCAACAACCCTTATTCTCCTTATGTAGCTGTATGGGGGGCAAGCCGGATTTCACGCCGCCGGGCAAGGGTCCTGGAACAGGAAGGAATACGGATCAGGACCTATATTGATACAAAAAGGGGGCGGCAGATTGAGAAGTCGGTTCGCTATTATGAAGATCTGCCTGTGGCAGGAGAACTGTTTATACTCTCTTATATCAGACAGATGGATAACAGGGAAAGAATACAGCATTTCCTGGAAGAGCGGGGATACAAGGAGGGTAAGGACTATCTTTTGGTTTCCTGAGTATAACTGTTATACTGATCCGATTAGCTTCATGGGTGAAACATAAGGGATCCTGTTTTGCCCGCTTGGGTTAGATGCACTATTTTATTAATTTTAGGTGTCAGTAAATAGCTGTTACCCTCATACGGGTATCACAATCATAAATAAAGCCTATGAAACGCAGATCCTTTCTTAAAAACAGTTCAGTGGCTGCAGGTGCACTGGTATCCGGAGGTACAACATATGCTTCCTCCTTTGCACCTGGAAAAGCCGGTGAAGAAAAGCACAACTTCAACCTTAAATATGCACCCCATTTCGGCATGTTTAAAAACTCGGCAGGGGAGGACCTGCTCGATCAGTTACAGTTCATGGCCGATGCCGGTTTCAGGGCCATGGAGGATAACGGGATGAAAAGCAGGGAAGTGGTTATGCAGGAAAAGATTGCCGCCAGGATGGCCAACCTGGGCATGGAGATGGGTGTTTTCGTAGCTCATACCATTTACTGGCGGGAGCCTAACCTGGCCAGTGGTGATCAGGAAAAACTGGATGAGTTCCTCAGCGAGATCAGGGAATCTGTAGAGGTGGCTCAACGCGTGAACGCCAAATGGATGACTGTTGTTCCCGGTCATGTGGATCTGAGAAAAGATGCAGGATATCAGACAAGTAACATCATCGAAGCCCTGAAACGTGCCAGTGAGATCCTGGAACCCCACGGTCTTGTCATGGTGCTGGAACCGCTGAACTTCAGGGATCATCCGGGACTTTTCCTGAAGACGATCCCTCAGGCTTACCAGATCTGCCAGGCTGTTGGGAGTCCTGCCTGTAAAATCCTGGATGATCTGTATCATCAACAAATACAGGCGGGAAACCTGATTCCAAATATTGATCTGGCATGGGAAGAAATTGCCTATTTCCAGATTGGGGATAATCCGGGAAGAAAGGAACCTACTACAGGCGAGGTCAACTACATGAATGTATTCAGGCACATCCATGAAAAAGGCTTTTCCGGCATCCTGGGTATGGAACATGGTAATTCCATAAGTGGCAGAGCCGGAGAAGAGGCAGTAATTAAGGCTTATGCCAGTGTGGATGATTTTACGAAGTAGCTAACCCCGGAAAAATTATTATTCAGGAGCTGAGCCTGCTACCGGTACAACAGCTTTGATATCTACCGGTCCCATGGATAATGCTCCTTTTGGCCCCAGCTTCAGATCGGAGCTCATCATCTCTTCCCAGGTTACCAGTTTCCCGGTATATGCTGATTGCCGGCCCATGATTGCAGTCAGGTTGGTTTTGGCCGTTTCTTCGGCTTCCACGACCTGAACGCCGGTACGGATGGCTGTAACCAGGTCGATATGTTCCTGAACATAAGGGCTGTTCTGTGTGGACTCCCCGGCATCATCAACAGGTTCTTCCCATTCATATAGTACGTTTCCATCATAATCCCAGATGGTCCCGGAAGGATCCGTATATCCTTTGGTGCCATGAAGCTGTTCACTTACATTGTTTGCACAGTCGTTGATCTGCCGGCACATGCTGTTCATGTGTACCTTCCTGTCATAAACAAAATCCACACTGAAATTATCATAGCAATTCCCGGTAACCCTTCTGAGCCTGGAACCCATGCCCACAGCTTCAAGCGGATGATCTCCCACGAACCAGTTACTTACATCGATGTTGTGAATGTGCTGTTCCACAATATGGTCACCCGAGAGCCAGATCCAGTTAACCCAGTCCCTGATCATGAATTCCATTTCTGTCCATCCCGGTTTTTTTTCCCTGTGCCATAGTTTGGACTGGTTCCAGTAGACATTGGTGGCTGTAATATCCCCGATCATGCCTGCCCTGATGCGTGCCAGTACATTTTTGTAGTTCCAGGAATGTCTGCGCTGGGTCCCTGTAACCACGCATAAACCGGCAGCTTCTGCCTGCCTGGAGGTAGCCATAACTGCCCGGGCCCCTACGGGATCAACCGCCACAGGTTTTTCCATGAATACATTCTTACGTGCTTCCACACAGGCTTGAAAATGTTCAGCCCGGAAGTAGGGAGGGGTTGCCAGAATAACAATATCAACGTCTGTTTCAAGCAGCCTTTTGTAGGCGTCAAATCCAAGGAAACAATTATTGTCGGCAACTTCAACGCCTTTTTGATCCTTCAGTTTTTTGCGTATGCCATCGATTTTATCCTGGAACAGATCAGCCAGTGCTACGATACTCAGGTTTGGCCCGGCATCAAGGAAATTGATGGCAGCACCGGAACCACGGCCCCCGCATCCTACAACACCGGCTTTTAACGGTTGTCCGTCCGGAGCTGTTTCAAGAATAGTGGGTACTTGAACTTCAGCGGTACCCTCTCCCGATGTGCATGATTTGAGAAACTGGCTGGCACCGATTACCCCGATAGCCCCTATGGCACTGTTTTCAATAAATTTACGCCTGTTTGTTCTGATGGATTGTTTCATAGCTGTGAGATTCATTGTTGGTTTATTGATGCTACAAGTTAACGGTTATTATTTATTTTCCGGTCTTTCGTATGTACAAACTACCCTGAAACCTACATACGTACAATCGGAATACCACCAGATGCTTTTGGGCATTTGCGGATCGGTTTTCAGCCAGGCCACGGTCCTGGTATGATCCCTGGAGGCACATCTTACTTTTTCAGCACCATCCTTGAAGGAGCCCCCCCTGATAACATGTTCCTCTCCTTCAGGAGGACCCGTGGGGTTTCTCAGGATGCCTTCCGGATAGCGGGCATATGCATCAGCTGCATACCAGTCCGAACAGAATTCAGCCACATTTCCCAGCATATGGATGAGCCCAAAAGGATTTTCCCGGGCGGCACCCGGCGCTGCATAGCGTCCGGCACTGTTTTCTGCATATACCACATAGCTGTTAATCACAGTGGTATCTATGCCAAATAGCCTGTTCCGGATACCCTTTCGTACATATCTTTCGGGATCTCCTTCAAAAAAGAAAGCCGTACCGGTACCTCCCCGGGCAGCATACTCCCATTCGGCCTCAGTGGGCAGGCGATAGGTTTTCCCGGTGATTTTTGTCAGCCACTGACAGTATACCTCTGCTGCATGATGGGTCATGGTGATTGCAGGAAGTGAGCCTTTCCCCCAGCCCTGGTCCGGAGCTCCCCAGGGTGGAGTAGGGCCCGAGATGGCATCCACATCCACCGGGGTTACGTTCAGGTAAGCATCAGCTGTTTTGCCCTGGGCGCCGGTCTGTGTAAAAAATGCCAGATATTCGTTCCACGATACCTCTATCCTGGCCATAAAAAAAGAATCCACCCCCACCTCCCTCAAAGGACCCTCATCCGGTCTCCGGAATGGTTCATTTTCCGGGCTGCCCATTTGAAAGGTTCCTCCTGGTATGGCAATCATGTCAAAGCTTACGGATGATCCAGGTATATATTCGGTAAAGTTTTGAAAACCATCGGTGGTACCTGGTTTTGTATATACTATTGCTTCCCCGGTCTCAGTGATTCCAAAATCCATATTTTTTGCATGAACCCTTTCAGGATCATAGTGGCCAACAGTGATGTGACAGTTGATGCACTGCAGTTCTCCGGCCTTCTGTTCATAATAGAGGTGGGCCTCACGTCCTTCCTTGGAGAGACCAAGGGGAAAGTTATTCTGATGGCAGTGCATGCAGGAGGACTCAAAGGTGTGTTTTTTTGCAAATTCGATCTGAGATTTCTCCTCCCAGTTAAAGTTATCAGCATTTTTAAACATATTGGACCATATATCCCGGATGCCTGTTCTGGCTTTTTCGGTCAGGTACCCTTTCCCGTGGGGAGGCAGATGACAATCTACACAATGTACATGAATACCACGCTTGTTATCAAAATGGGTGGATAGTTTCCAGCTTTGTGTAGCGTGGGGATGAACATGACAGGAGGAGCAGTAATCATCTGTAGATGTGTGTATGATTGCTTTATTTGCAGAGAATAAGAAGAGTGATGCCGATACTACTCCCAGCAGGAACAAAAGCAATCGGGTTTGAGGTCTTTTGGGTCTGATCATTGGTGGAATTAAAGAAAGTGAATTTTACGTTCAGATACAAAACAGTTGCTATTCACACACTTATTTAAAGAGATTCTATTTTTAAAAGATGCTATTTATAAATCGACAGGAAAAATCGAAACGATTTATAACGAATTATTTTATATTTGTAATGAGAAAAAAAGCCGGTCCATCCCAGGACTGTCCGGATGCCTGTTTAGCCGGTATTATATTAAGAAGTTTAATTTAACAATTCTGCTATTAGAATGGATTCTATTCAAACTGATGTAACCCTGCAACACCTTTCCGAAGAGGACCAGAAATTTCTGCTGGGACTGGTAGAAAATGGTGGCCCTGAACATGATGAATACAAGGAATTTACTGCTATCGTAAACAACCTTGAAGATCCTGAACTTGATTATTTCAGAAATGTGATCGGGGAGTCATTGAATGAAAACACACTGATCGGCCACGGTTTTGTGAAACCCTATGGGTATCCTGGAGATTTCTCTATCATCCACAACATTTACAAGTACTATGTGAACCCGGATGAAAAATATCGTAACTGGGACAGGTTTTTCCAGGCCCAGGCAGGTGCCCAGGCTGTGCGAAACCGGAAAGACTATTTTTTAAAGCGTTGTTCAGAGATTGATCAGAAAGAGAAAGGGGAACAGCATGTTTTGATCCTGGGATCGGGTCCGGCTACCGATGTGAATGAATATCTGCATAGTAACCCGGACAGCAGGCTCAGGTTTGACCTGGTGGATTTTGATCAGCATGCCATCGATTTTGCCATGCAACAGAATGAACCATTCAAAGATGCTATCAATTATTACAAGATTAATGTGCTGAGATTTAAACCGTATCAATGGTATGATTTGATCTGGAGTGCAGGTCTTTTCGACTATTTCAAAGATAAACACTTTGTTTATATGGTCAATAAATACTATAAGTACCTGGCCGAGGGAGGTGAATTTATCATTGGAAATTTTTCAAACAGCAATCCTACCCGCAGGCTAATGGAAGTACTTTCTGACTGGTACCTGGTTCACAGGTCCAAATATGACCTGATCAGAATGGCCCTTGAAGCTGAAGCAAAAGAAGAGCAGGTCGAAGTGGAGATGGAGGAGTTAGGCGTAAACCTGTTCCTGAGAATTAAAGCTGCCTGAGCAGATGAGTTTAAAATCTATCTTGACAGGGAACCTGTTTGGAGTGCCAGCTTCTGCCGGAGATGAATGGAAGCTCAACAGACTGACTTTGAGTTTTGCGGGTGATATTAAACAGTACGAACAGGCGTTCAGGGATGACTATTTTCAGCGTTCCCTCAATTCCATGCGATTGTCGCTGGTCCTGTCGCTCTTCTTTTTCGGGGTCTTTGCATTTCTGGATGCCCTGTTGTTACCGGAACTGAAAGCCATGTTCTGGTTTATCCGGTTTTGGATCATTTCTCCCATTCTTTTGGTAGTCATCATCTTTTCATTCACTGCATCAGCTAAAAAGATGATGCAACAGGTTCTCACGGTAACCATATTCCTGACAGGACTCGCCATCATTGTAATGATTATTTTTGCTGCAAGGGTGGCAGATCAATATACCTATTACGCAGGGCTGATCCTGATCCTCATCATTGGTTATACTTTTATTAAGGCCCGTTTCATCTATGCCACCATTGCAGGCTGGTCCATCGTGGCCTCTTATGAGATTGCAGCTATCTGGCTCTCGGATACTCCCTTTGAGATCCTGATTAACAATAATTTCTTTTTTATCAGTGCCAATGTGATCGGTATGTTCATCAGTTATTTTATGGAGAAATCGGTTCGCAGGGATTTCTACATGCGGATTTTGCTGGAAAAAGAGCAGAAAAAGGTGAAGATGGCCAACAATGCATTGGAAAAACGTGTTCAGGAAAGAACCCGGCAGCTTACACTTGCCAATAAAGACTTGAAGAAAGAGATTGAGATCAGAAAGCAACATCAAAAAGAGAAGACCAAACTGGAAGATCAGCTGATCCAGTTACAGAAGATGGAAACCATTGGTACGCTGGCCGGAGGAATAGCACATGATTTCAATAATATACTGACACCCATGCTGGGATACACGGAGATGGCACTTGAGGAGCTTTCACAGGAGAGTATATTGAGATATGATATCGAACAGATCAATAGTGCAGCACTCCGTGGAAAGGATCTGGTGCAACAGATCCTCACATTCAGCCGCCAGGTGGATTTTGATAAAAAACCCCTGAAATTGGATGATGAAGTTGTAGAAGTGTTAAAGCTCATGCGGGCATCCTTTCCCTCCAACATTGAGATCAAACAGGAACTGGATCCTGACTGTGGTACGGTACTGGCTGATGCTACACAGATGCACCAGATTATCATGAATCTTTGCACCAATGCCTACCATGCCATGATGCCTGCCGGTGGTGTTCTGGGTGTGAAGCTGGATAAACAGAAGGTGGGTGCCCGACAGATCAATGGTTCAGCCAAGATACAGAAGGGTACGTATATAAGGCTGACCATATCGGATACGGGACATGGTATGGATAAAAGAACGATGGAGCGGATCTTCGAACCATTTTTTACCAAAAAAGAGGTGGGATCCGGATCCGGATTGGGACTTTCCGTGGTTCATGGGATTGTAAACAACTATCACGGGACCATTACAGTGGAAAGTGAACCGGGTGAAGGGGCCACCTTTTCTATCTATCTGCCGCAGCACTCTGAACATTATATCCAGGAGCAGGAGGTGTCCCAGAAGATACAAAAAGGTAAAGGAAGCATCCTGTTTGTTGATGATGAAAAGGAAATCACATTTATGGGCAAAAGAATGCTGGAGAGCCTGGGATATACAGTGGATATTAAGACGGATAGTTTAATGGCACTACAGGATTTTAAAAAGGATCCCAATAAGTATGACCTGCTGGTAACGGACCAGGCCATGCCAAAGATGACGGGGACCGAATTGATCGGGGAGATGAAACAAATCCGGCCCGAACTCAAAACGATCATTATCACGGGATACCGGGATTCTATTCCGGCCAATGTCATGGAACAATCCGGGATCGATGATATTTTGCCCAAACCACTTATTCTGAGTGAATTCAGCGTACTTATCCGCAAAGTTCTCGGCGATAATGTTAAAAAAGCAATGTGATGCCAAAGATCCTGATAATAGATGATGAACCGCATATTCTTATGATGGTGAAGAAGATGTTGGAGCGGGCCGGATATGATGTGAACCTGGCTTCCAATGGCAATGAAGGTTTGAAGCAGTTCCGGAAATCACCTCCCGACCTGGTCATTACAGATATCATCATGCCGGAAAGAGAGGGTCTGGAAACCATCAGAGAAATGAAACTGTTGCGGTCGAATCTGAAGATCATTGCCATGTCGGGAGGTGGAAAGATTTCTGCTGATAACTACCTGGAAACAGCAAAGATCTTTGGAGCGGCCATTGTGATAGAGAAACCTTTCACCCAAAAACAACTGCTCTCCTCCGTGGTGGAGCTTATAGGCAGTGTGGAAGATAGCGTTTAGAAAAGGAGCAACGCGGATAGCAGTGTTGTTGCAATAACGATGATCCTGTAAATCTTTTCAGGCAGCAGGCCGACCAGCCAGATACCCAGCAATGCTCCGGTTGCTATGGCCGGTAGCATCAGAAGATCCAGTTGAAATGAATTGAAGGTAATGGTTCTCCATGACCAGATATGCAGGGGGACCTTGGAAAGGTTTATAATCAGAAAATACCATGCTCCTGTTCCGATATAGCTGTTCTTTGGAAGCCGCATGGAGAGCAGGTAAAGTGCCATAACCGGTCCTGCTGCATTCCCGATCATGGTAGTGAACCCACCCAGTAACCCCAATCCTGCCGCAAAAATCCTGGATTCCGGGACCCTGAACCTGTCTGAATTCAAATCACGCCATACAAGGATGGCAATACCCCCTGAAACCAATCCTGCCAGCAACCTGTTAAATGCGATGTCAGAGATCGATTTTCCCACCAGCGTGGCTACAATGATCCCGGATAGTGCCCAGGGCAGTAAACGAAAAATATGTTTCCACTGAGCGTGCCGGTTGTACCATGATACGGCAAACAGATCGGCAAAAATAAGAATGGGGAGGAGAAGTCCGACAGAGGCTCTTCCTCCAAAGGCATTGGCCAGGATGGGAACCACCATCAGTCCCACACCCGAAAGGCCTGTTTTGGACATTCCAATTAACAGGCCGCTGAGTGCAAGCAATATCCACTGGGTGGAACTAAAACCATATGCGTGGAGAAAAGATGACAATTGCTGTTGCCGGAAAGTATGTTATAAGCCTGGATAATACCTGACCAGGCTTTTCCAGTTGCCGGCCTGTGGTGAGGCACTTTGCTCACTTTCTGCTTTTGCATACTCCAGAATATCTTCCGGGGAAAAGTCATCATGTTCCTGCATCCACTCTTTCCAATTACATACAAAGAGGTCTTTCCCGTTGATATTCACTTCAACCAGTTTATTGGAGAGAATGGTCACTTCGGTGGTGCTATCCTTTTTATAATCCACCGGCATGAAAATACCCGTTGTATCATCAAGATCTTTCAGGTCCAGGACAGATTTACTCAGGCTTTCACCAAAATGATAGGGTACTGCAGCAGCCGGGATCAATACTTCAGTGAATCCGTTGGGAAATATTTCTCCAAATGTAAATACCTTCAGCAGGTCCGACAGAATCAACGGATCTTTTCCGGAAACCAGTACAGGTTTTCTGGATTTAGCGCTGCCCCTGTAGCTATTCCCGATACGTATGATCCCTTGAATGGGGATATGCATCTGCAGTGCACAGGCCAGGATGATGTTGTTAAATTCAATCAGAAGTTTAAATATTACACTGTTCAAATCGGTCAGGTGTTCCTCTTTGTAGAGTTTGGAAATCAATACGATTTGATCCGAGAAGTTGATGAATTCTGGTTCAATAACACTGAATCCCCAGGAATAGTTCTGTTTACGTGCATTGTAGATCTCCTGGGCTACACGCTCGTAGAACAGTTGTATGGTTTCTGTCTCCCCGTTTGCTACCATTTCGTGGAAGCCGGGGATCTGGATATATGAACTAACCTGTGAGTGGGAAGTTATGCTATCTGTGACTTGCTGACGGTGGCCTTTCTCAGATTGAGTCATGGGTTGTGCTTATTGTGTAAATACGACTAGATTTTAATAAATATCTTCTTTCTGTACAGAACCAAAGCGGGAATAAAGATAATGAGCATATAGATCACCGCATATAACATGGATGGAAATTTTGGATCGAATCCCAATCCGGTAAGCCCTTTCATGAACCATTCATTGAGGGAGGAACCACCCAGCGGCATGCTGTAGAAGAGCAGGGTAAGGACACCTGCCAGTACATAGGTAGTAATGGCATTGGCCCCGTAAACCCTTCCCAGGAAGGTCCACCGGGTATACCCCCATACATCTACCACCAGCATACAGGTGGCAAAGCCAAGGGTACCCAGCCCGGCTGTATAAAGCACATAGGAACTGGTCCAGATATTCTTGTTGATGGGAAAGAACCAGTTCCACAGCCCTCCTCCCAGGAAAAGTGAAAAGCCAATAAAATATAACCACACGAGCCGCTTATGCTCATCTTTAACGGTCAGGTACAGCTTGCCGATAAGCATCCCGATGATGCCTGTAACAATGGCCGGGAAGGTACTCAGGATTCCTTCAGGATCCCAGGTTTTTTGCCACATCACACCGGGAAGGAACAATGTATCCAGGTAGTTGGCCCAGTTTTTTTCGGGAACCGAGAGATCCGGTTTCCCGATGCCGGGTACAGGTATATATGCCATAATGATCCAGTAAAGGATCAGGATTACGGCCCCGATTTTTATCTGTTGCTTCCAGTTTGTATTGAGGAACAAAAGGGCACTGACAAAGAAAACAACTGAGATCCTTTGTAGCACTCCTGTCCACCGGATGGCCCTGAAATCAAAGTGCGGAAACAACCAGAGAAAGAGCCCCAGCAGATAAATATTTATGGAACGGATCACTATTTTTCTATATATGCTTTTGCGGGGCACATTGGCATCCAGCCGTTTTGAGTAGGCAAGTGCAATGGAGATTCCTACGATAAAGAGAAAAAATGGGAAAATCAGGTCTGTCAGGGTACAACCGTTCCATTTAGCATGCAGCAGGGGCCAGTACACATGATCCCAGCTTCCGGGGTTATTAACGATTACCATGGCAGCAATGGTAAATCCCCTCAGGGCATCAAGTGAAATCAGACGCTTGGTTTTCAGGGGTGAAGGAGTTTCATTCATCTCAGGTAATATTTGATGTTAAATAGTAGATGTTTTGTTAGATTTGTTGGTGCACTAAACTACTAAAGAAAAGCACAATATAAAAAAAATCGTCGCCATGCAAAGGTTTATACTTCCTTTAACAGCACTTATTTTCCTCATATCATGTAATCGCATGACCATCTCAGATTTTCCCGGTGGTGATGACATCTGCCTTGGATGGCAATTCATTGAGAACCATCCTGATGGAAATCATTACAGTGCGCAGTTTATCCTTGAAAACAGGAGTGAAAAGCTCCTTCCCAACCAGGGATGGACACTCTATTTTAACCAGCAGGGGAACGGTGTAATCCAGGAATCGGTAACCGGCCATGTCCGTATAGAGCATGTTAACGGTGATCTGATGAGGATCACCCCCGGGAAAAAGTTTCGGTTGGAACCGGGAGAATCGGTTCAGATTTCCTATCAGAATCCCGGTTGGCTCCTTAAGGAATCGGAAGCTCCCCTGGGCCCTTATTTGGTTTATGAACCTGAAGCAGGGGACCGGCCCGTTGTCATGGCTATTCAGGACTATCAAATTCTTCCTTTTCCTTCGCTGGAGAAGTTCTATCCTGCAGCAAGCCATATTCCTTTGCCGGATGCCGGATGGACCTATGATCAAAACAGGGATATGGTGCTACGCGAACCTGCCCAGGCTGGCGTTATTATTCCCACTCCTTTGAAGGCAGTCTATTCAGAACGAAGGGTTACCATGGAAGAAAAAATTGAAATTCATTTTACCGGTGGACTGGGTCGTGAAGCGGGTTACCTGGCCGACATGCTGGAGCAGGCATCCGGTATGGCTCCCATTGTGAAAGAAGATTCACGGGGGGGAAATTGTATCATTTTGTTGGAGATGGATCAGCAAAAAGTTCCGGGGAATGAAGCTTATCGCCTTTCTGTAAATACCAGGAATGGAGTAAGGATAACCGGAAGCAATGCTGCGGGTGTGTTCTACGGAATACAGAGTCTGCTGGCCATGTTACCGCCCGATATATGGGCACATCCCGGATCCATCCTGGAACTCCCTGAGGTTACCATTTCAGATAAGCCTGCTTTTGCCTACAGGGGATTTCATCTTGATGTGGCCAGAAATTTTATTGAACCGGGAGCTATTATGAAGCTGATCAGTGTGATGTCATTTTATAAGCTGAACAAGCTGCATTTACACCTGACCGATGACGAGGGATGGAGACTGGAGATCCCCTCTTTTCCTGAGCTGACTGAAGTGGGCGGGCACCGGGGACAGACAAAGGATAGCAAGGATCACCTGATACCGGCCTACGGATCCGGACCCGATCCCAATCCGGGCAGCAGTCATGGAAGCGGTTATTTTTCCAGGGAGACCTTTATTGATATTCTGAAGTTTGCGGATGCCCATCACATTGAGGTGATTCCCGAAGTGAACTTTCCGGGTCATGCCCGCGCAGCCATCTATGCCATGGAGGCCAGGTACGACAGGCTGATGGCAGAAGGTAAGAATGAGGAGGCAGAAATGTACAGGCTGATCGATCCGGAGGATGCCTCAAAATATAATTCGGCGCAGAATTTTCATGACAACGTGGTTTGTGTTTGCAGGGAAGCTCCTTATCTGTTTTTTGAAAAGGTGGTGGATGAAATCAAAGCCATGTACAGTGAGGCAGGCTTGACCCTGGAAACCCTGCATACAGGGGGCGATGAAGTACCGCAGGGAGCCTGGACCCAATCGCCTGAATGTAATGCGTTCCTGACAGATCACCCTGAAATTGGAGGTGTGGAAAACCTGCAGGCATATTTCGAAGGGCGCCTGTTTGAGATCTTGGAGAAGAAGGAGCTGGTCATGGCAGGATGGGAAGAAATTGCCATGAAAAAAAGTGAAGATGGGGATTGGATGCCTAACCCGGAATTCGTTGGGGAAGCGATCCTTCCTTATGTCTGGAACAGCCTTGGGGATAATCTGGATCTGGGTAACCGGCTGGCCAATACAGGTTTCCCGGTAATATTATGCAATGTAAACAACTTTTATTTTGATCTGGCATATAGTCATCATCCGGCTGAGCGCGGACTCTACTGGGGAGGTTTTGTAAGTACACGCAATGCTTTTAATTTTACACCGTATCATGTCTTTGCGTGCAACCTGACCGATAAATGGGGAAATCCCGGGAATCCGGCGGTGGATTTTAAAGGGATGGAGCAGTTGAAAAGAGCAGCTTACCCGAACATTAAGGGACTCCAGGCCGAACTCTGGAGTGAAACCGTGAAAGGAGGGGAAATGGCAGAATACTATTACTTGCCGAAAATGATAGGATTTGCAGAAAGAACGTGGTCGGGAGAGCCGGTTTGGGGTAACATTGTAAGCAGGAGACAAAGGGAAGCGACCATGCAGCGTGCATGGAACAGGTTTGCCAATGTCATTGGCCAGCGCGAAATGCCCCGTCTCGATTATCTTTTTGGGGGGTTTAACTACCGGTTACCTCCTCCTGGTGCAATGATCAGGGATGGGAAGCTTTTTGCAAACATAAATTATCCCGGACTGGCCATCAGGTATAGCACAGACGGATCAGAACCCGGTATGCAGGATTCTCTTTATTCTTTGCCGGTGGAGGTGAACGGGCAGGTCAGGCTGAGGTCCTTTGATACCAGGGGCAGGGGCAGCCGTATTACAGAAGTAAATTTTTAATACGATAAAGATGAAATATACACAACTGGGCAGACGGGGTCCTGCTGTCTCGACAATGGGTTTTGGTTCCTGGGCCATTGGTGGATTGCACTGGGGCAAAACCGATGATGAGGTATCCCTGAAGGCACTGTATGATGCCCTTGACCGGGGTGTCACACTGATTGATACAGCCGATGTCTATGGATTTGGCCATTCGGAGGAATTGATTGCACTTGTGATCAGAAAGCGGAGAAAAGAGAACATTGTGATTGCTTCAAAAGCGGGATCTGATTTTTACAATGCAACAGCAGATGATGACCAGGGGTATGGTGCCATCAGACCCAATTACGAAAAAAAGTATCTGGTTTTCGCTGTTGAACAAAGCCTGAAACGACTTGGGGTGGAAGCGCTGGATATCCTTCAGTTACACAGCCCTGATCTGGCTATACTGGAGCGAGAAGAACCCTGGCTCGCACTGGAGCAGCTTAAACGGGATGGAAAGATCATTCACCCGGGATTGAGTATACAGTCCTTTAAAGAGAACGAGCAGGCCCATCTGCTGGATCTGCACCACGATCTGCTGGATGTTATCCAGGTACGATACAATCTACTGGAACGTGAAGCGGAAGAAAAGCTCTTCCCCAAAGCCATGGAATACGGCACCGGGGTTATTGTAAGGATTCCCCTGCTGTTTGGCCTGTTAACCGGAAAATTCAGTACCGCCACAAAGTTTGATAAAAATGACCACCGCAATATGAACTTGTCGGCCGGTAAACTGGAACACTACCTCAGTGAACTGGAGAAATACAAGCCGCTTTTCGACCGTTACCCGGACCAGACCATGGCGCAGGTGAGCCTGAGATTCTGCATCTCCCATCCGGCCTGTCATACAGCTATTCCCGGAGCCAAAACCACCCGTCAGGTTCAGGAGAACAGTGCTGCATCAGATCTGGGGCCCATACCGTTGGAAGTGCTTGAGCAGTTTTCCGGGTAGTCACTTTGCAAGCAGGAATATATGATCGTATGTGCCTGCATGGTCTGTGCTTTTAAATATGCGGAAGGCGATGGTATTGGTTTCTCCCGGGTGCAGCATATGGCTGATATCAAATTGCAATTCGTGGTTGTAATCGTACCAGAAAGCTGGCGGTCCACGGAATATGGTATCTTCATAGTCGTCATGGAGAAAGCGGACAGGCTCACCGTTAATCCAGATCTGTAATGTACGGGCAATGATGCTCGGAAAATAGATGCTTGTATTCCCGCAGTTGAAACCTGCAGGTACGTCCACTTCACAACGATAGAAGAAGGCAGCAACCTCACGTTGTGTCTGGTATTTAATATCGGGCACCATGGTCACATCCCACTCTTCCAGGCTGTCAACCTGTGCACCCGGCCTGTGCCATCCCCTGGCCCGGGCTGTATTATCTGTATCCAGGGCCACTTTCATATAACGCGGAAGCATGATGTGGGCGGAGGATGAATTAATCTTTTCTTGAAAGGCCCTGTATTTGTTGAACCATCCCCCTGCCATAAACCTGCTCTGGTTGGTTTTATTTACGGTATAAGGGTTGACAAAATGGGAATAGTATTTATTCAGCTTATGCTGGATCTGAAAACTTTTTTCCATGACCTGCATGGCCCGGGCAAAATCCCCTTCTTCCCTGGCTATTTCAATTCCGTTACACCAGGCATCCGTACTGGTTTGCATATCAATCAATGTTTCCAGATGGGCCTTTTCCCTTTCCCCCTCCACCATGGTAAGGGCTTTTTGCAGTGCTCCGCGGCAAGCTTTTCTCACCTCGGTGGTAAGCACAAGGTGGTTGCCCCAGATTTCATTGGAACAGAGATCCGGGATCTCATCCATTCTTTTTTCCAGGATGCCGCAGTATTCCATAACGGCAGCCGCCGCTTTACCATACCGGATCCTGCAATAGTCTGCAAGTACCTCTTTGTAATCCTGTTCAGCATTCCAGTAGAGGCGAATGGCCATCCAGTTATTGAAATGGGAGGCCCCCCAGTCATCGAATCCCTGCGTTGTGTGCCCGTTCAGTCCAAGATGATGAAAATATGGATAGTTCCTGCCGATGATGGCCCACTGGGGACAGATCATAGCCACGTTCCATTGAAAACCCAGGGGCAGGTAGTCGTAGTAATAGCTTTCGGCTCCAACGGCCCGGGCCTGCTGCGCCCATGCCTCCAGCGATTTGTGATAAATACGGTTTGTTTTACATTTTTCATTGCGTACATCATGGAGGGGACAAACTGATAACGGGGCATAAACCAGCGCCATATTGGGATGAACTTTTTCGAACCGGGGAGCCAGGGTATTGTTGGCATATACCAGGACACCAAACTTTTTATCCGGGAAGACCTTAATAACTTTCTCAATAACCCTGTTATGAAAAAACCATAAGCGGTCGGTGGCTGAAAAGGCACCCTGCATGAGATCATATTCCATGCTTGAAATGGCACGTGATGCACCCCGGGAATCCTGCACCATACCATCTTCGGCCGAAATCGACACGTAATCATATTCGGGATTACGGGTAAACCAGTCAATGTAATAGGCTGCATAGAGATCCCAGACCTTGGGATTGGACATATTGGGTGTATGATAGCGAATTTCATTGTTGTAGATGGCATAGTACTCATCCGGCAGCCGCCTGACCCATTCATAGACCCTTTCACCATGCTGATCCTTCAGGAAAGCGCCTGTTTCCGGATTCCGGGTTAGATCTCACCAAACGCACCGGGCATTACCCAGCGGACACCCAGCGATTCCAGGAATGTGTAGGCTGCATATAAAGTTCCCCGGGCCCTGCATCCGGTCCTGCATCGGGCATTCGCTTTATCTCCAGCGTGGCACCACTGATTTTATAAATAAACTCCTGCAGTTCCGATGCGGCCAGCAACTCTTCATCCTGCAGCTTCGTATTCGCACCAACCTGGTTCTTTTCCCATTTCCCGGCCAGTAACTGCCATGCAAGGTGCTGCAGGGAATCAACAGGAATTCCCCTGTTGTCCGGATTCATCTGAAGAGTCCGCACAGCGCTTTCCAGCAATTTTTCCAGTTCTGTTTTTCCCGGCAGCAGGATGATGCCCGTTGCCGTGCCATTTTTAACCAGGGTAACCGCTGGCTCTCCGGCAACTGCATAGCCACCGGTCAATAGCAGAACCAGGGTAAGTTTCAATAAGGCTAAAAGGTATTTCATGTGACTGCTTTTTTGTTCGGTGTCTTGCTGGTTTTGGACAATTAAAGATAATAAAAGAAGAAAATAGGTCAGAAGCCGGGTTTGTTAAGGCTATTTCATAGATTTGCATCATTGAACTTTTATGTGAATATTCGATGAAATCTTTATGTACCATTATTATCCTGGCTTTGATGACCGCCTGTAATCCATCCAATGATTCCGGTTATAATAAATCTGCAAATCCATTCTTCACCGGATTAAATGAACTTGTGCAATATGATCAGGTAACCCATGACCATATCAGGAAATATGCTGAAGTTGTTATAGAAGAAAGTGAGATTGCACTGAAAACAATCAAGAGGAGTAAAGAGGTAACT
>JANTFK010000008.1 GCA_024763595.1 Bacteroidales bacterium
CGTGGCCATCTCCGTTGCAATCTGCAATAAATACCAGGTCGACATCGTCGCTCACCTCTTCAAAAGTGTTGCAGACTTCAGGGGAACTGTTCAATATTCTGGCTGCAACTTCAGCAGCATTGCGATCCTTATCCCAAAGCTTCACGATCTTAAAACCTTCCACAAAAGGGGCGGTCATATGTGTCGGATTGCCATAATTAGTGTAAAAATAGTAGTGGTTCCCTCCACGCATCCAGGAATACGGAGCCGGTTGATCGGGGGGGACCGGTAAACTAAAAAGTATCGGGTCATGCTTTTGCATCTGCGCGCCATACCACATTCCATGCGTATCACAATTTATCAAACCAACCCTGATGGGTTTCTGCCCACTGATACCGGGAAGAGATGTGAACAATACCAGTACCATCGATAACCCAATAAGGGTCATTCTGGTTGTGATGAGTTTCATGGATTCTTTCATGGATTCTTTCAAAGTCCTCTTACTCTGCATTCCTGGCGCACCGGAAACCAACAAGCGGTGCCATGAAGTGGGATTTTACCACATCACGGTAGGTTGCTTTCAGCATGGTTGCAGGTGATGTCCATGCGCCACCTCTGCACAATGGATTTATACACGGTTTTTCAAAATCTTCCCTTTTCTTACCCCAGGGGTATTCTTCCCACTTCTTATCAATCATCTCATTTACGTTCCCGGCCATGTCATACACACCCTCAGGTGTTTTACCCGCGGGATATGAACCGACAGGAAGCGTGTGCCCGACGTGGTAATTAAAATTTGCCCTGGTCTTATCCGGCGATTCATTCCCCCAGGGATAGAGACGCGCTTCACTTCCCCGGGCTGCAATCTCCCATTCATATTCTGTCGGAAGTCTTTTCCCGGCCCATTGGGCATATGCTTTTGCCCCTTCAATTTTGAGCAGGCATACCGGGTAGAGTGCTTTCCCGGGAACCACACTATAACCTCCCTTCTCATTTTTAACGATTCCGCACCAGTTAGGGTCGGCCATGTCTTCCCAGTAAAACGCATCATTTCCTCCAGCGTTCAGAAACTTTGTATATTCACCGATGGTGACTTCGTACCGGTCAATATAGAAATCCTTAACTGATATTTCACCGCGTGGGGATGCGCCGCTTGGGTCTTCATCATCCGGTCCGATGGTATACATTCCTCCTTTAATCTTTACCATACTTCCTGTTTTCGGATGTTTTGGGGGAGGAGGGGGAGTAGTGAAGGGGAATGCGTTCTCCAGTGCGTGATCCGGAGTTTGTATGACGGTCCGGTCCGACATGATCACCCGGCCAAATGCTTCGGTAATGTGTGCCCGGTAGGTGAGCATGGGGGACCAGAGCCAGTCGACACCCCTGACAGGGCGCCAGTCGCTGATGGGCCACTCTTCCCTGATATTGAACTGGACACGGCTGAAATTGATGCGCATGGAGGCACCATCCTGGTTGAGTTTCTCACCACTCAGGCTTCTTTCCTGAAGGGCAGCCCAGGGAATGGAACACTCATAGGTCCAGCCCTCATCTGTATCATAAGGGTAGTTCACGGTGCCGTGTGTTCTTACCGCCAGACGCATCCCTTCAACATCCCAGTGTTCGCTTGTGGGTATCCACTCCCAGCTTCTTGGAAGCGCACCTTTATCGAGTTCCTTGGCATAAGTTATATCCCAGACTGTCCCCAGTGCATTAAATTCTATCTCAATATAGTTCCGGGCATCGCCATCCACATCGATGAATATCTCAAAATCACTTTCCCGGCAGACGATGGTATCATTTTTCGTGAGGTGTGCATAGATGTTCGGTTCCTCCAAATATCCGCCAAAATAGATATTCTCATCATCCCAGACCATTTTGGACCGGGTATTGAGATTGGGGTTTTTATATCCTTCAAAAACAATGTGGACATGATTTTCGGTCCAACCGGCATTTGTCCAGCTTGGCTCGTTGAGCCGGCCATCTACCTTGATGTCACCGATGGTGCGGTACACCACATACTGGCGTGGTTTGAAAGGCCTGGGAGTATATGGCCCGGTAACGACCGGGTAGGTAAATCCCGGTTCACGTTCCCACCGGTCGTTTGTCTTTGAAACCTGGGCTGAAACATGATGGGCAGCCAGCAAAGTCACAGATGCCGTTACAATGGTAAGTAAAGTGTGCTTCATTCGTGTACCTTTCATTAATAATATTTGGTATGCATCTTATCTGTTACTCAACTTTTTGAATAAGGCGATGAACCGTATACGCTATCCGTTCTTCCACATCACCGGCCCACCGGTTTGCCGGAAGGCCGTATTCATAAAGGAATGCACCCCCTTCATAGCCTCCTTCATGATAGACTCGCATTGATGGAATGTAGGCTACCAGTACATTGGCGTAACCACATACCCAGGTATGGGGGCCAAACTCCCTTTTAAAACGCAGCGAATAATCCACCACTGCCTCTCCGCCAAGACTGATCCAGTTCAGCATGCCACCCAGTTTCCATACCTGGACCGGGTAAGGATAAGAGGAGGGAAACGGTTCGCCGCTATCCATGATGTTAAGCATTCTTCCGGCCCAGCTGGCACGAATCCTCACACGTGCCGATTGATCCTGTTCCCGTTTGCGGATTGCATCTTCCAGTTCCTTCCGGGTTGGCGGTGCGAGATAATCCAGATCAACAAATTCAAAAGCCGTATGCAGTTCTGATGGCACCGCTGTCATCTCTCCCGCCAGGGCTTTCTCAACAGCATCTGCGAGCCTGTTCCCATACTGTTCGCAGAGCTGCACATCTCGCCGTGGCAGCGGATTCTGGTCGCCTCCCGCACCTGTGAAAAACAGTGCAGTTGTTCCCGGGTGATCCTTCTCCAGGGCAATCTGTGCAAAACCCGGATAGTCGCCACACCATTGTTGAAAATTGAGGGTTGTCGGATGACACGCATACCCGAACAGTATGGCATCCAGCCGGTTGCCAGCTTTATAGACTGCCATTACAGGCACTGAATGATCAACGGGACCTTTCAGGGGTATATTGTTTGCCAGGAGTTCCGGAACATCGGCTTCAACATTATTGCGGCGGTTCACCGCAAAACCGGATTGTCCTTCACCGATGGACAACCTGGCCGGCGATAAATCGTGAAAAGCACGGATAACCGTTTGGATGATCTGTTTCTCCAGCTTATCAGAGTATGCTTTGACCAGTTTGGTTTGGGCATGATCGACCGGATAGTAATCGACCAGGTCCTCATGCAGCCGGGGAGCGCTGTGATTATGGCTGAATGTTAAGAGGATCTGGGAGCGTTCCAGGTGAAGCCGTTTCATCAGTTTTTTGGAAATGTTCTCATACATATACCTTGGAATTCCCATCAGGTCACTGGTTACAATCACGCTGCGCCAACCGTTCCGGTCCTCCAGGGCAAGGGCCTTTATCCAGATATCATGGAGTGTTCCTGCTGGTGCGCGCTTATATCCGTATCCGGCCAGCCACACCTGTTTTTTTGGTGTGATAACCATGCTGGCTGTTCCGGCCTTCCAGGGTAGATCTTCATTCCCGGATGCAGATGATAGAGCAGGTGTGCACAACATGGCCATGAGCATAACGCTTGAAAGGAGTGCAATGGTTTTCATACTTTATTCATCTCTGTTCAGCATAAAAGTTCCTGAGAACTGATAATCAGTTTCACTGCCCCATAACGGCTTCCAGTAGAGCGTCGAATTTCTCTGAACAGGGCTGTTATCCTGATCCCGGTATCCTATGTTAAAACGGAAAGAGTTATCGGCCCTGGCTATTTTATCGATGGGTACACGCAGCATTATTTTTATGCAGTTCTCTTTTCTCACAGCACTTCTCAATTGAATATCTTCAGCAGTAAGTTTTGTATGATGGTCTGTACGGAGGGTCGATTTAACAGAATCAGGATAGATAGTAAATGAAGACCATGCCCCATTCTTGTCTTCAAAATCAACATATATCAGATCCCTCTCACTGTTATCTTCCGTGACCAGCTGATCATCATCAACATCAGCCACTAAATATAAATATTTTTTATCGCGGGCCAGTTTAAAACGAAGCAGACAATCACTGGTGCCTGACCAATACCACTTATTGTGAAGATATTCAGGGTTGCGTACGGATATAAAAACAGCAGTGTCTGGATTTTCAAATTGGGCACTCATCATTTTCTCAGCATTGGTAAGTTCAGGGAGGGGATACTTCCAGTTTAATAACAATTTTTTATGTGCGGGAAGTTCGTAAGCGATCGTATCATAATGATAAGATCCCAGCAGCACGATGTCGAGAAATGGTAATAAAGAGAGGTTTATGCCTGATTCACCGGCCGATTTAATTGTTATCGATTGTTCTTTTTCTCCATGAGGGGGAATGAGCTGATCAATACGCTGAGGCTCTATGATATAACCTTTTAGAACAGGAAGAGCCCCGGATATTTTAAGTGGATAGTCCAGCGGATTGTTAAAAACAATTACAGGATTTACAGAGTCTTCAACCCTGTTTTGCGCAACATATCCCGGAGTTGTCATCCAATCCTGATTGATTAAGGTGCTTGTGACAGGATATGTATTTGCATTCACAATATCATCCTTAATCATCCCATCCAGTTTAATATTTAAAATTTTCGGCGATTTACCTGTATTTAAAGTTACCCAGGTGATATGGGTGAACTTACCAAATTTTGCACCACGTGAATCTGGTCCGCTGCCTGTAGAACCGAGGACATAATGATCGTATCCCTGTTTATTGAGCTTTAAATAGGTATGGTTATGTCCTGAAAACAGTGTGTAATTATCTCCTGTGAATGCTCTTTCAATTTCTTCGTAACCCTCCTGGCTGTCAGGCGCACCTTTCCAAACCGGTCTGTGCATGAAAATAAAGGTCCACCTGACATCGGGATGCTCTTTGATAACATTTTTAAAATAAGCGATTTGTTCCTCATTTATTGCAGAGGAACCTCCATCCTGCGTATTCATGCATAAAAAAAGGACATGCTTATAAACGAAGTGATAGTAGGGCCTGCCCAATCTCTTTTTCCACTCCGTTTCCATCCAGCCATTAGAAATATCATGATTTCCCGGAACATAAAAAAATGGCATGGAGAGGGAATTCACAAGGCGGTTAAATTCACCCCATTGTGTATCCAGAACTTTCGATTCATAAGTTTTTCCATCAATCAGGTCTCCAACCGACATCACAAACTGGGGCTGCAGAAGCTCCAGTTTTTCAACTGCATCATCAAATACACCAGCTTTGTAACCACCCCATAGATCAGAGACGATTGCAAATTGCAGCTTGCTGGTGTCATCATTAAAATGAAGATGCGTAACCGGAAGGTTCTGTTGAGCCATGGAAACACAGGCAGAAAAGGTCAGGAGCAGGAAGGTATACACTTTAACAGAGTCCGGATAAGTTTTCATATCAGCTAAGCAGCAGAGCTTGTTTATTTCATTTATTTCACGCCGACTTCAATATTATACAGGGCGTGGATGCAATATAATAAGGAATTGGATAGAGCGTTCTTTTTACTTTCAATATCTTAGCCCGAAAGATGAGATCCATGTTAAATATTCGAAAAGAGTTGTCGCTATTGCTGGTTTTACTTTCCATTCTGGCAACCGGTTCCGGTTGCCGGAATGAAACACAAATTCTGAAAGTACCTTCAGAATTTCACACGATTGCAAAGGCTGTTGAAAATGCAAAGGCTGGTGATACCATCATTCTTTCTCCCGGGATATATCATGAAAGGGCCATAGAAATTAACAAACCACTGACAATCTCTTCTGAATGGATCTTAACAGGCAATACCGCCATGATCGAATCGACTGTGATTGATCCGGAGGATACCATACTATTTTCTGTGATAAGTAACGATGTGGAAATAAGCGGACTAAAGATAATTAATGGAGACCACCCTCTTTCTATAAATGCCCGCGTAACGATCAAATACAATCATATGGTGAATAACGTTGATGCTGTCAGCATGGAAAGCGGAGGCGGGGGTTATGTGGGATTTAACCTGATTGAAAATGACGGGGACGATGGTATTGATCTGGATATAGACAACAGGGGCAATGATATTATTGTTGAAAACAACTCAATCGTTAACAGCAATGATGATGGCATGGAAATACGCCTGTTTTCAATTCCGGAACAAAATATTCATTATGAGATCAGGCATAATATATTTTCAGGAAGCAAGCGTGCCGGCATCCAGCTAATTTCCTATGATGTATATACCGGGAAGGTCTTTCATATACACCATAATATATTCAGAAACTGCAAAACAGGCCTGGGGTGTATGGAAGGGGCCAATACCAGGGAAGATTTGAATGGTGCTTCAAAAATGGATGAAAGGGTCTTTTTCTACAACAATACAACGATTGAAAATGAAATGGGAGCAACCGGGAGCAATAATTTTATTGCAATAAATAATATTATTTCAGGAAATACTACAGGTGGGCTTAAACGGATCGGGAAAAGCGCAGTAGTCATCAACAACCTGTTTTATAACAATAAGGATAATGATTTTATTGCGTTCCATGATGCTGCGGAAAAATACAATAACATTTTTGCAACAGATCCGGTGGTTGATGAGATCACACTTAAGCCCGAAAGCGGTAGTCCATGTATAGATGCCGGTCTGGATACATTGATTCTGGATGGAATCCCTGTCATTGAGATATCTCCTGAAGATTATACCGGCTCATTGCCCGATATTGGGGCAATGGAATGCAATGGAGGGTGAAGGGACTTACAAATGCTTTAATCCTCCCCAAACCAGCCGGGAGGGATCTCTAATGTCCAGACCTCATTGCTTAACAGGGGCCTGGGAAAACCGCCGGTCACCCATATTTTATCCCGGAACACGAATGTGGAGTGTTCATGCCGTCCCTTCCAGATCACTTCTGATTTTAATTCGGTCCAGTTCAGACCATCTCCGGAATACCACACATCACCGAAATTGTCATGACTTTTCGACCAACCACCCAGAATAAAAATCCTGTCACGGTACACTACCGAAGAAAACCACAACCGCGGGTC
This sequence comes from Bacteroidales bacterium, assembly GCA_024763595.1. GTDB lineage: Bacteria > Bacteroidota > Bacteroidia > Bacteroidales. Next base: position 7,037 of record JANTFK010000008.1, read on the forward strand.
CCAGGGTGCTGATGTTGTCACCTCTTTCCAGTGGATGCCATCATCGGAACACCAGACATCATTATATGCGGTATGATTGGGCACATAGTTACCGCCGCCGAGGATCCAGATCTTATCATCGAATACAACAGCCTGATGATATGCACGTGGCAACCACCCGGCATTGTCAGTGACCAGTGTCCACTCCTTTCCATCCGGGGAGGACCACACATCATTCTTCAGGCTTTTGTCGTCGCCAAAATAGTAATCCTCAATTCCTCCGAGTATCCACATTTTGTTCTTGAAGACCACTATACCGGCAGCTAAACGTGGTGTCCAGCCTGCACTGTCAGTAACCTGTATCCATTGCTCTCCATCAGTGGAACACCAGACCTCATTACTGGAGGAGTGATCCTCCATGCGTCCGTTATACCATCCTCCCATGAGCCACATCTTGTCCCTGAATACCACAGTCATGGCAAGATCACTGTGTTTCCAGGCGGCTTCTTCCTGGATAAGGTTCCAGTGCTTACCGTCGGTTGTATTCCAGACATCCCGGGGAGCAGATTCCCATGAACTGAACCAACCCCCAAAGATCCATGCGTGGTTTTTATAAACCAGTTCGCCTTGAGAATCACGGGGCTGCCACCCGGCATGATCAGTAACTTTCACCCAGTTTATATTTTCCTGGGCGTGTAATGCAGAAGCAATAAATACCAGGATAATCCCAATGTGTAATATTTGTCTTTTCATGTCTGTTGAACATGCCTGTCAGCTGCGCTGAGCTCACAGGTCCGGTTCTCTGTACAGGGTTTCCATTATTCCCGGGAAATCTCCCTGATGCCTTTGATATTTTTTTCCAGCTGCTCTTTGCTTACATAATCCCTATTCATCATCAGGTTGTATGTGAATAACACAACGCCATCCACATCTTCATCCAGCCATGCTTTGAAAGTGGTAACAACATCATCCGGTTTGCCGCTGTACCAGCGTACGCCGCCATCCGCTGATCTTCTTTGAACAGGGGCTGCATACACAGTCGGAAAGAGCATACAGCTGTCATGCAGGACCGCTTTTGTCATCGCGGCCATTTTGTGTATGTATGCCGGGGAAACTTCGTAGGAGGTCGGGATAATAAAATCCAGGTAGCGGCTGAACCAGGGCCAGTTTTGATATACAGCTTCAATTGCCGTGGTATAATCCGTAAAAACATAGGCGGAAATGAGTTTATTATGCTGATGAGCGAAATCGGCAAAGTCTTTAACCGCATTGGTGACATTGTTGCACATTTGCGTTACCCAGTAGCGATTTTTAACCACATCATTTACCGGTAATGTATAACCATAGTTCTCTTTAAACAGTTTTTTACAGCGGTCACAATAGCAATACTGGCGTGCTTCAACCTCCTCAGGATAACGGATGTAGTCCAGATGGATGCCATCCACCTGATACAGATCGATGACCTCCTGCATCATCTTTTTTAAATACTCCCGGTAGCCCACAGCTGTCGGACAAACCCAATATGTGCTGTATTCGGGCTTTACGGTACTCCATGTTGGTTGCTCCACATTGGATTTACCCTCCCGGTTGACCAGCAGGTATTCCGGATGCTGCTCAATAATGGGTACAGGATCTTTGGCTCCCTCATGAAAAATGACAAACCAGGCATGAACGCCGATGCCTTCCCGGTGTGCCGCCTGGCAGATTGCCCCGTAACAATCAAAGTCATCAACCATTGCCGAAACACGGTAATGATTGCTTGGGTAATTGACTTCCCCCTTCGTGTTTTTCGTTAACATGAAAATCTTGTTGATCCGCATGCTTTTGCATCGTGCAATGAACTGATCCACTTCACCGGCCGAGTTCAGATCCGGCGTGATATAGATACCGTTCCCTTTGAGTGGCTGGGCTTTGCTGATTGCAACTTTATCCGGCGGAGCATGCTTTACACAGGAGAGATTGAAAGCTGCAGACCCGGCAAGCATCACCAAAGCCATACTGATTCTCAGTTGCTTTTTCATATAGTCATATTATTTCATGGCAAGCACATGCTGCACGATCACTTCCCCTGCCTTAGCGGGAAAGATGCTGTTGGATGCTTCGTAACCGCCCTCTTTTTCAGCCTCTTCAGTGACGATATAACCCATCAGTACTCCATTGGCCAGACTGGCAACAAAGTTCTTTCCCGCCATACCAGCCTTGATTCTGAGGGAGTATTCCACAAACAATTCACCGGGCAGGAAAATAAACGCAGTTTCATCGATGCTTATCAGATTGATTTCAACCGGTAATACCGATTGATATACCTGGTCGAGTTTTCCGTTTTCAGCCATTTCCGCCAGTTGCCTGTTCTCTTCAGCGCCAAACCAGTCACACTCGGTTGTCCGGATCTCGGCTGCAGGGGCACTGCTGATCCGCATGCTGTCCAGCCTGTTCTTCACAACGGTTACCTTTTGTTCAGCTGATACCAGCGGCATAAAAGTTTTTTGAGGGAGCATCACTTCCGATTGCCGGGTTGCCAGGGGAACCCAGTTTTTAAAACCGTCTGGTTCGATCTGCCGTACCTGGTTCACGATGCGCTCACCCAGCATATAACCAAGACGCTCTGCTTCTTTCAGCGTGTTGGACTTAATAAAATGCCGGGGTGACTGGTTCCCGGACGGACCGGTATGGTAGAGCAGGACAACCTTTTCCCCCAGTGCTGCTCTGATATATTTGCGGGTGAAACCGGGGAAATCAGCCGAATATAGTTTTGAATCCTCATGCAATACGGTGGGATGCATGCAATAGATGGTTGAGAGAGCAAATATGTTACCGGAAGCCCGTTCCTTTAAAACGATAACGGGGACCTCAGGATCCACTGCAGCTGTTTTGCTTCGCCGGTTGCCTCCCACACCAAGCCCGCTGGCAACAGTAATGGCCATGCTGCTCTCTCTCCTGTTCTGAAAAGCTTCTGTATAAACCTGCACCAGCTTTTCCACCAGGTACGAGGTATAACCGGGGTCCTCTTCAGGTACAACCGGATCGTAAAAAAGATCTCTGCTGACTACCGGTCCGGAATGGGTATGAGAAGCAGATATCATCAGATTCTTGCCCGGTATGCCTGTAATTTCCTGCACCCTGGACCTGACTGCTTCCGTAATTTCCCTGGATATGAAGATAATATCCACCGCGCAAAGCCCGATCTGGCTTTCACCGTTATCTATCACCATGGCGGATGCATAAAGCGGATCATGGGTCCCTTCGCTGATCCGTTCCACATGAGGGTACCCATACAGGAACATCGGCTTTTGCGGTGTGACCTCAATGATGGATGCACCGGCCTCTAATCTTTTCATTGTTGTCATCCGAATAAGTAACGTATCGTGTTGTGATATGAAATTCTGGCCTTTATCTCTTCAGACAGCTGGTTAAAGAGCTGTGATTCCTCCTTGTAACCGCAATCCAGCCTCTCCTCATGCAAGGTGCCATCGGCGGAATAGTACTTCTGTATCCAGTAATAGAAAGGAGTGTCGGTACCCCAGAGTATGGTGCCGGGGTATGTTTCGGCCAGCTCTATCATCACCGACAGGGGGTTGCTGTAGTCTCCCGGGAAACGCTCCTCCCCGCCGGCCACATGGGGTGATTGCTGTACGGCCAGCTTGCAATGGATAATAAATGCCGAAAGATCGACAAAGCAGTTGTCCAGACGGTCGGCTTTTTCCAGCACCGAATGTGTAAAACGTGCCGTATGGGCAATGCAAACCCTGACCTCCGGATTGCGTTCAGCGAAATCCACAATGTCATTGACATTGGCCCACGGGTCGTCGTGGAAGAAAGAAGAGTGAAAAGTAACAGGCAGGTTTCTTTTTTTAGCAAAATCAAGGATCGGTTTGCCTTTGGTATCCAGGTCATTGACAAAAGCCTGAATATAGGTGCTGGCCGTTTTCAGTCCAAAAACCGGGTATTTTTCCGACAGCTCCTCCATATGCCGGGCCTGTTCTTCTGTTTTACGGGAAGGGTCAAACATGAAAAAAGGAAGCACCTTCCGGCTGTGTTCGGGAAATATCTCGTAAATTTCGTTTAACAGGTTCCGGTTCTCCAGTTCATAGGGGAACTGGCAATGCCGGGTTGTTGTCTTGATGACGGGTGAGTCACTGTCATCTTCATAATAGGCCGAATCCACAAAAGGGAAAACAACCGAATGATCGATCCCGGTCATCTCCATACGCACCACCATATCTTCCAGTGAAAGGGCATAGGGATACCCGAACTGGTAATAGAATTTGGGGGAGATGCCAATGTGGGTGTGGGCATCAATGGTCACTTCCTTCCGGCGGACCATCTTTATTATCTCTTGCTTTGTCATCGCTTAATATCCTTTCTCCCAGTCGGGTTTAATATTCATTGCTATGGTCTCAGATACAAATGCGTCGGTACGCAACAGTTGATGTACCGATTCCGGTACCAGGGGCGTTGGTTCTCCATGCATCACCAGCCGGGCTATTAAACGCTGCCAGGAAGTGGCCGTGCCATGTACCCCTATGCCAAAGGTTTGCATCCTGTTCCTGGCCCTGACCACCTGTGCCGGACCTATGGTGGCAGCTTTGGGTGGTACCATGGAGAGGTCGCCGCTCATGCCAAAACTGCCATGTAGTGAGTTTTGTGCCAGTGTGAAAGGGCTCAGCGTAACAACCCGGGGATCCATCTGCATCCACTCCTCCATCGATTTGGCACGGAACTCGGGTGCATCGGGTTCAATAAAGGCCAGGTGCCCGGTCCAGCCCGGTCCGCTGTATACCATATCCGCCTCGCCCAGATCAGAGATCATTTTGCCATAATCGTTGATGTTCTTATTGGTAAAAGTGTAGATCTGCTTTTCGGGCGGCCGGATTGCTTTATCGAGGTTATAATAGAAGTATTTCTTGAATGCATGGCCAAAACCATAGATCCAGCTCTCGGGAGCAATGTTCCCGTCCTGGTCCGCATATTCATCCATGTTAAAAGTGTAGAGCTTGCTGCAGTCCACCCGTGCCTTGTTTAACATATACGCTGCCATTCTGAACTGGGGCCATGGATTGGGCATGATCAGCACGATGGGTTCATTCTTATCCGAAGCAGTTTTGATGCGATGGAAAATATCAAAAAGCAACAAGACCGACATATCTGCATCGGGCACCACTTTTATCCTGTAACCGGGATTCGGATGTTCCTCCAGCTCTTCCCGTTTAATCTTTCTTACCCGCCCGATCACCTTTGTATCCCGGTAGGGGACATAGGGAGAGGGTTCATACGTAAATTCTTTCATAATCATTTATTTTTATTGTTGTTTGTGTCTGACCAACAGATGCGTGCGGTAAATACACTGCCATCTGCACCCTGGTCGAGATTTTCCGGTGGGTGCATATTTTCACCCACTGTTATCCAGGTTTCACTGTTATTGATATCCGATACCCCGAAATTACCCATCATGACCCCCCGCTCGGGAATCACAATTCTTTCACTTGCTTTCCGGACCACCAACCGGTCCGGGTCAACCCCGGCCATAAAGAGCGGGGCCCGGCTCCTGGGGATGTGATCATTGTTTGCCCCCCGGCGCGTGTAAACAAGGAACAAACCGTTTTCATGAGCGGCCCAGTGTTGCTGGGTATTGTAACTTCCGATCTCCTGCCCGTTATCAAAGGTCCATGGTTTGATGGGTTGCCAGTGCATAGCATCATCACTTACGGAAACATATGCTTTGATATCATTTCTCAATGTCAGGTAATAACGGTTTTTAAATGCTATCAGAGAGGGTTCATAAACACCCCGTGGAGTATCCAGGGTAAGTTCATCTCCATGCTTAATATAGCTCAGCGTTTCTCCGTCGAAATGGCAATGAAAAACGGTTGATGCGTAACAATTGGTGGTGTCTGCCCTGCCTCTGAAATAGGCGGGGATAAGTAAAGTTCCGTCGGGTTGCACCAGCCACTGACCACAGCCTGAGCCGGAATTAAAGAACTTGTTTTCGTCCGGGAGCTTCAATTGCTTCCAGGGGGACCACTCACCGGTTTCGGGATCATACACAGCATAGGCGGTTGACCGGGGCCGGTTTTTCAATAGTTTCCCGCCTTCGATATAGTAAACGGTATGCCCCAGCGCCAGTAATTTACCGGTTTTTTCATGCCAACCGGGCGTAAAGTCGCAAATTCCCCTGATGATGTTACCTTCCTCCCGCCGCCAGCCCAGGGCCGGTTGTTCTTTGGGGCCGGTCCAGGTGGCTCCCATATCATCGCTTTGCAGGGTATAGAGGCCCGAATAAAAATCAGAGTGTGCCACGAACCATTTCTGCATGGTCATGATCAGCCTGGGGTTACCGTCATTTCCCATTCCTGGTATGGCAGCAACACGGGCCTGGGTCCAGTTGAACTCGCCATCCCAGTGCTTTATGGCTACCTCCAGCTGTACCTGGTAATCCGGCGGTTCTGCCCGGCCGGACTGTGTTTTATGATCCTGTGTGCACCCGAGAAGGCCGGTCAGCACAACAGCGGTCAGAGCTAAGAGTTTCCTGTTTATCATCGTTTGTTGGTATTAGTGTTTTTATAAATCTCAATGGCTCCGTACAGGCCGGCATTGACATGGTTGGTGACAGTGACCGGCTCTTTTAAATGGCTTTGCACGATGTCGAGCCATACCCTGGATTGTGTCATGCCGCCGGAAACAAAGATATTCCTCAAATTACAAATTTTCGCCAGTGAAGAAAAATGAGCATTGAAAATTCTCACATAGTGTTTGATGATCCCCGCACAGAGCTGAGGAGCATCTGCCTGCATTACAGCTTTCAAAGCAGTTTCCCCCGGTGGCGGGGCATATTCATCCACATCGGGATAATCCCGGTATGTCTGGAAAAGCTGGTCATAAGAGCCCTCATGAAAAAATATCTCCTTGAGCCGTTTTATCTGCATGCCGAAGTCACTTTCAACATGCAGCAAATAGTAATCATCTCCTGAAGGGTGTTTGCCCGTTATCTGGTTTTCCTGCAGGTGCGTGATCATTGATTGAGTGATGGTATAGACAACCATGGCCGTTCCAAAGTTGATACTTACATCTCCCTCTCTTTTCACGCCGGCACCACAGGCTGAAGCACCCTGGTCATTGCCACAGGCATAGACCGGAACCGGATGGGCCAAATGCCATTTTTCCCGGAGATGTTTGTGAACAGATTCGCCCCTTCCCGCTGCTTTTTCGGTTACCGGGAAAGCGGCTTCGGTCAGGCCCAACACGGACAACAACTCCCGGTGCAGGGTAAGGCTGCGGAAATCATACAATCCGCCCATGCCAAAAGTGGTGGTGTCGGTGAAGAAGTGACCGGTGAGCCTGTAGATGAGGTATTCGTTGATCAGAGGAAAGTGCCTGGCCTGCCTGTATATTACCGGTTCATGCTCCTTTATCCATAACAATTTGGAGACATACTGCTCAGGCAGTGGCCGTGAAATTCCGGATGACCTGGCAAAATCCGGAAATCTTTTTCCCAGATACGCCGCCTCTTTTCCGGCGCGACCGTCCAGCCAGACAATACCTTTGCGCAGAGGCTGGAAATCTGCATCCACCGGAGCGAATGTCTGGGCCTGGCTGATGACCAGGATGGCCTTCACGTTATATTGTTGCACAGCCTGATCTGCCAGGCACCCGGTAATCAGGTTATCCACCGTGTCGTATAAGCGTACGAAATCGATTTCAAAAGCCTGCCGGTTCTGTGTCATGGGGAACTCCCGCTGTTGCTGTACCACGAGATCCCCGTCCGTATCAATACATCCGCACTTGATGTCGGTTGTCCCAATATCTATAACCAGGTATATACTATTCACCAGATTAACATTCATTTTCCCGTAATGATCCTGTCTCGTGAGCAATCGGCCGGCCCGGTGCTGTATGAGGAAGGGTTATGATCTAATGATATCCAAACTCTTTTTCAACCTCTGCAATGGATTCTTCAATCAGATCGAGTCCCGTTGAAGCATATTTCTCATCCATAATAAGCGGGGGAGACATGCGAAGGATATGGCCTGCCGGAATCCATGCCAGTCCCTTACGGAAGGCCTTCTGATATACCAGTCTGCCTGCTTCCTCAAATGGCTCTTTGGTGGTACGGTCCTTAACCAGTTCGATACCCAGCAGGAAACCTTTGCCTTTCACATCACCAATGATGGGATGCTGGCTTTTCATGGTTTCCAGCCGTTTCATGATGGCAGCCCCCACCAACCGGACATTCTCGAGAATATCCTCTTCTTCCAGTACTTCAATAGAAGCGAGGGCAGCGGCACAGGCCATCGGATTGCCTCCGTAGCTGGATGAGGCTGATATTTTGTCTAGTGCATCTGCATATTCTTCTTTCACTACCATGGCTGTTACCGGAAACCCGTTACCGAATGATTTGCCCAGTGTGATGATATCGGGTTGAACATTCCAGTGGTCCATACAGAGCCACTCCCCGGTCCGTCCCATACCTGCCAGTACTTCGTCATCAAAAAGTAAGATTCCTTTCTCATCACATAGTTTTTTCAGTTTTGGGAAATAATCATCAGGCGGGAATATGGATCCTCCCCATCCCTGGACAGGCTCCAGCACAAATGCGGCCACATTACCGACGGTCCCTTCCTGGATGAACTGTTCATAGAAACGAATATACATATCGGTATCGATGGTGCCGTCTGCTTTGGTCCACAACGGATGATAGGGATCGGGGCGCGGCACCATATAGAAACCGGGCGCCCGCGTGGGTCCGTAACTGTGAACATCGCCCCGGACCATCTGGGCACAACTGACAGCTGCCATGGATTTCCCATGAAAATCCCTGTAACAGGAGATGAATTCATGTTTGTCGGAGATTGCCCTGGCAGCCCGGATACCGGCTTCAACAGCAGAGGTGCCATCGCTGTACAACTGGACCGCGTTGAGATTCCCGGGCAATACATCTGCCATCTTCTCCAGCAGTTTCTCTTTTACCGGGGTGGTAAAATCGTGGGCATTCATGAGTTTGCCTGCCCAGTGTGCAATGGCTCCTGAGATTTTCGGATGAGCATGCCCCAGGGATGTCACATAGATCCCGGAAGAGAAGTCCAGGTACTTATTGCCATCCACATCGGTAAGCGTGATGCCGTAACCCTCTTCAAAACAGACGGGGAACAGCTTTACCTGTCCGCTCAACCCCCTCATATACCTGATGGTGTTGTTGTGCATCGTTTTTGATTTTGGTCCCGGCGTTTCCGTAACCATATGCGGTACTCCTTTTGCTGTCTGTTTCCACCAATCTTTGCTCATTTTTTGTCGTTTTTTTTAAGTTTTTTTCGGTTTACGCTTTATTCCGGTATGTTTCGTTCCGGTTGGAACCTGGTTCGGGCCTTACCGTTAGCCGGCAACGGGCCCGGTCTGTCCGGGACCTGTCAAGATCGTACTGGAATCCCAGCGGCTCCAGCACGCGCCGGTAAAGCAGATCGCAGTGCTCACAATAATCCCTGTAGGCTTCCATATGAGTAAGCTCAAGGAGCCGTCCCTTGGAGGGACAATGGTGCATGGTAATGGAGAATTCCCCTTTCTCTTCGTCCAGGTCCATCGTGAAATCCGCGGCTTCCTCTTTCAGTGTTTTGCTCCAGTAGTTCCAGCAGCCACGCAGCCCATGCTCCATCACCTCATTTTTAAGATTTGTCAGGAAAAGATCAGAGAGATATTTCCAAAAATCCACAACTGCTGATTTATCCTGTTTCTCTTCCAGGAATTTAAACAGCTCACTGTAGGCCGGTATGAATTCTGTGCATGAAATCATAAAGATCGTTTATAATAGCGCAATTGATAACCGCCATTTTCAGGGTTATATTTTGTCAACTCACAGTCATAGGGTGTATCCCTGCATATCTCCCTGTTCACAGTGCTGACAGTTTCATGGTAGAGTGGCGAGACCTTGTGCCCGCCTGCCTTTATATGAGCGACAGCCGGGGAGGCGTGCAGGAGGATATGCAGTTCAGCCGGTAACAGTTGCATTTGAAATTGAGCATGCTCAGTATGATAAATCTTTTCATAATGAGCCTTTATGGCCGTTAACCCGGTGTCTTTCAATGCCTTTTTTAAAGGGGTATAGTAAGCGGCGGCAAATTGTGCCAGGTATTCCTTCACCGATTCGGGGCCAAACCGCTGCCGCACATATTCGATACCATAGTTCAGCGCAATGTGAAAGTCCTGATGAAAATAGGTGCTCTCTTTTGCTTTTTGTTCGGTGTGTAGTCTGGCCATTTTGTTCTCCCTGAGTTCAATCTACAGCTTTGTTTTTTCTTTGAATCCATCCATGAGCTTCCTGATATAGCTGCCCACGCCAATGATATCCGCTCCCAGGACAATGAACCGGTATCCCATCTCAACCAGTTCATCAAAATTGTCAACACTACCCGGTACCCCGGCAAACTTGCCATGTTTAATGGCTGCTGCGGCCACACGTTTGCGTGCTTCAATTAACTTTGGGTGGTCCCACTGTCCGGGGGCACCGATGCTATGGCTGAAATCACCGGGGCCAAAGAAAAGCGCATCAATACCATCCAGGCCGGCGATGGCATCCAGATCATCCAGTGGTTCCGGATCTTCGATCTGTACCATCACAAACCGCTCTTTATTGGCCTGTTGCAAATACTCCTCAACGGGAGTGGTTGCATATCCGCCATCTGCTTTCCCCCCATCGAGCGGCCGGCGTCCGACAGGGTAAAATCTGGTCATTTTCACTACTTTACGAGCATCTTCCAGGCTCATTATATGGGGCACCATGATGCCCGTTGCATCCAGTTCAAGTGGTTTGATATAGTCACTGTAACTACCCCGGGGAATCCGCACCACCACATCCATATCGTGGCTTTTAGCCGCCCATACATGCATCTGAAGCGAAGCCCAGTCCTGTGCTGAATGTTCCCTGTCGATCCATACGCAATCAAAGCCGTTGAGCCCGGACAGATCTGTTACCTGTGCATCGAGATGAACCAGGAAACAACTCACTACCTCTCCCGATGCTATTTTTCTGAGTACTTTACTTGGTCTCATTGATCAGATGAATATGATGTTTTTCATAGGTTGATTTCACTTGTGGGTCTATTTCCCTGTCAGTAATCAGATGCCCGACTACCGATAACGGGGCAAACCTGACAAAAGAGTTTTTCTCAATTTTGGAAGAATCGCAGAGCAGGAATACCTCATCGGCATTTTCTGCCATTTTAAGTGTAATGGAGGCTTCCTCCACATCATAAGATGTTAAACCTTTGGACAGCGATATGCCATCTGCACCGATAAAGGCTTTACTGGCATGGTACAGCCCGATATTTTTTTCAGCAGTGTGCCCGTAAATGGCTTCCCGGTCATTCACAACTTCTCCGCCAATCAGGATTAGTTTGATATGATGAGAACGGATCAGTACTGAAGCCAAGGGAAGGGAGTTGGTAATGACTGTCAGCGGCTCTGTTCTGGACAGATAGGCAGCCAGAAATGAGAGTGTGGAGCCGGCATCTATAAAAACAATATCATTGGCGCGTATATAACGGGCAGCAATTTTACATATGTATTTCTTGTTTTCACTGTTCTGTGCAATTTTGTGATTGTAGGTAAACAGGGGATCCGTTACTGTTTTCTTAATGGCACCGCCATGGGTTCTGATCAGTAACCCCTTTTCCTCCAGTTTCGACAGATCACGGCGAATAGTAATCTCCGCAGCATTGCACACATTTAATATTTCCTGCGTGGAAACGGAATCCTGTTTTTCTAACAAACCCAGGATAAGCTGCCTGCGCATCTCCGGGTTTGTCGTATTCCTCTTTTCTCTATGCATTGTGCCTTTAAGCATTGTACGAGTGATAAAACAGGCCTTGCCTGTTCATTACGATCAAATATAATCATAAATGAACAAGAAAAAGAACAAAAAGCGTATAAAAGCAATATTTTCCTGCGGGGACTACCGGACAGGATGATCAGTCCTTTGCGTAATAAAACGCTTTTGCAATTTTCAGCAGGGCCTCTTTTCCTTCCGGATGGATAATCAGGATCCCTTCCCTGGAAGCACTCTCTCCGGGCTTAATATCCACCTGGCCCCCGTCGGAATGCATACATCCGGTGGACATCTGGGAATTGCCCCCGACACCAGTAGCATCCCGGAATATGAGCCCGATGACGTGATCACTGTTCGGGGATTCAACAATGAGCAATGGCAGATCTGATTCGCTCTCTACATGCGCGTTATAGAAATCAGTTCTTGCTATTCCTTCCTGCTCAACCGAATAACAATCGAAAGTGTTGTCCCATGTATTGTTGTGGTACCAGAATGTTCTTTCCCGGTTTGGATCACGAAAATCAGGGGCTGCTGTAAGCTGGATGCACACCGGGCTGGCAACATCTTCCAGCACCTTATCCGACACGTTATGGTAAGTAACCGTTAGAAATAATCCGTACTGAAACTCTTCGGCTGTCCCGGTGAGTTCAAGATCTTTGCCTGCTTTTCCGGTGAGACTGATTCCCCCTGTGGGGGTTTCTTCAACAGTCAGGTCATGTAACTGGTCAGGTGCTAATAAAAAGTAGGGATCTTCCAGACTTTTGTAGGTACATGATTCCGGAATCCAGATATCAATGAAATTGCGGGTTGTGGCCAGTACATCCATCTGAATGTAATTACCCGGGCGGATCCTTCTGTTGCCGATGAAGCCCGCCGGTGCATGTCCCGGGTACTTGTTCAGAAATGTTGAAGCGGCTTTGGAAGTTGTCACTGTGCTGGTACTCATTTCACTGTTACTCTTGTCAGAAGCGGAATGGGTGGTGCATGCTG
>JANTFK010000009.1 GCA_024763595.1 Bacteroidales bacterium
TTTCCAGTTCTCTGACCTTTTCTTCGCGGGTATGAAGCATCTTAAACTGATGAATGTCCTTATCCAGCACAATCCTGGGGTGTGGCCACAGGGTCACTACCACCGATTCACCCCCGTGTTTCCGGGCCAGGGTTTTTAATTGCTCCAGAATAAAACAGTGACCGGTATGAACACCATCAAAAATACCTATGGTTACCACCGGTTTTTTCAGGGAAAAAGATTCATCTATTTGCCAAACTTTCATAAAGGACCCTGCATTTTGATTCCCCTAATTTACTGATCTTATAAAAATGATTGTGATATTTATACACTATTTCTGATAAGCTTAACTTACAGATCGCCATAACCGACTTTGACAGATTCAACACGCAGTCATGAAAAATCCTGAACTCATACAGCATGATCCCTGGCTGGAGCCATACAAAGAGACCATTATCAGGAGAATGGTCAAGACCCTGGCCCGCGAGAAGGAGCTTGCCGGGGAGAATACACTCCGGTCATTTGCCAGCGGCCACCTCTGGTTCGGATTGCACAGGCACGAAAATGGTTGGGTGATGCGCGAATGGGCCCCCAATGCCAGTGAAATCTACATGATCGGCACTTTTAATGGCTGGCAGGTTCAGGAGAACTTCCGGTTCGATAAAAAGGAACACGGTTCGTGGGAACTGCTCCTCAGGGAAGGAGCTATTTCCCACACGGACCGCTACAAGCTGCTTATCAGATGGGAAGGAGGAGAAGGGGAACGGATCCCTGCCTGGTGTGACCGGGTGGTCCAGGACCCTGTCACCGGGGCGTTTGATGCCCAGGTATGGATCCCCGAAAAACCCTATATTTGGATACATCCTGCTCCGGATATGTCCGGATTCCAGCCGTTGATCTACGAGGCCCATATCGGAATGGCCACCGAAGAATACCGGGTCGGCACCTATGCGGAATTCAGGGAGCAGGTACTCCCCAGGGTAGTACAGGGAGGTTATAATACCCTGCAGCTCATGGCTATCCAGGAGCACCCTTACTATGGATCATTCGGCTATCATGTATCCAGTTTTTTTGCAGCCAGTTCCCGTTTCGGAACGCCGGAGGAGTTAAAGGAGCTGATCGATGAGGCCCATGGTATGGGAATTGCTGTAATCATGGATCTTGTGCATTCTCACGCTGTAAAAAATGAAATAGAGGGTCTCGGCAGGTTTGATGGTGATCCGGCACAATTTTTTCATGGGGACCACCGCCGGGAACATGTAGCCTGGGACTCGCTCTGTTTTGACTACGGGAAAAACGAAGTGTCCCACTTCCTGCTCTCCAATGTACACTACTGGCTCACCGAATACAGATTTGACGGCTTTCGTTTTGACGGAGTAACCAGCATGTTATATTATGATCATGGCCTGGGAAAGGATTTTACCAGTTACGATTTCTATTTTGACGGCGGACAGGATGAGGATGCCATCACCTACCTTGCACTGGCCAACAAAATGATCCGGGAGATCAGGCCGGATGCCCTTTCAATTGCCGAAGACATGAGCGGATATCCGGGACTGGCTGTCCCCGTTGTTCAGGGAGGGATTGGTTTTAGCTACCGGCTGGCCATGGGTACCCCCGATTACTGGATCAAAACCATTAAAGAGAGGGCCGACGAACTGTGGAACGTCTCTGAGATATATCATGAACTGACCTCCAAAAGGGCCGATGAGAAAACCATCGGATATGCCGAATCCCATGACCAGGCCCTGGTTGGTGATAAGACCATTATTTTCAGGCTCATCGATAAGGAGATGTACTGGCATATGAATAAAGGTTCTGAAAACCTGCGGGTTGACCGGGGGATTGCACTTCACAAAATGATCCGGCTCATCACTGCTGCCACAGCCGGGAACGGTTACCTCAATTTTATGGGCAATGAATTTGGACACCCGGAATGGATCGACTTTCCCCGGGAGGGAAACAACTGGTCCTACCAGTATGCAAGGCGTCAGTGGAGCCTCACTGAAAACCGGGATCTTCGATACCATTATCTGGGTGACTTTGACAGGGAGATGATACATCTGATCAGAAAGATAAACCTCTACAGTGATACATGCAGGCATGTAAAAACGGATCAGGCTGACCTGGTCATTGCCTTTGAGAGACAGGGCCTGCTCTTTGTATTCAATTTCCACCCCACCCGATCGTTCACCGATTACGGCCTGGCTGTGAATGCCGGGAAATACAAAACCCTGCTGTGTACTGATCAACCTGATTTTGGTGGTTTCGGACGGTATGACACGGGCATTGTCCACCGTACGTCAATAGAACGCAGTTTTGGACTTAAACAGAGCCTGAAACTCTACCTTCCGTCACGGACGGCCCTGGTACTGCGACGTCAGGAGATTTCCCGGGTCAGGTAGACAACTTATGTGCCATCCCGGGTCTTTCCCTTACTCAGATCCAGCGCACCAGCGGAAAATCCATCCTGTGCGGAATATGTTCATGCGTTGGATAGATCCGGAAACCTATATCAAACACCCCTGTTTCAGCCACTTTCAACTCAAAGATATATTCAGCCTGAGAACCATCCACACGGACACATTCAAATTGCTGGGTTCCCCTTAACTGCATGATTTCATCCCCGCTCCCGCTTTTGGTAAGCACCATCTCTACCCCGATCTCCTCTGCTTTCAGTCCGTCCAGGTCCAGCAGTACCTTTCCGGTATAGGTATTACCTACCACAAATTCATCGCGTGTCACATCCGGAAAATCATATTCCAGCACCCTGATGTTCTTCCAGTGCTGCAACACCCTGTGTTTCCACAGGGCAAGTTCCTTGGGTAACAGATGATCCTTCTGCTTCAGTTTCTTCGAACGATCGTAAAGTTTTAAGTAGAACTTTTGAATGTAATCACGAAGCATCCTGTTCATTGTAAACTCAGGAGCCACATGGGCAATGGTGTTCCTGATCATTCCCACCCAGTCTTCCGGGATATCCTCCTTGTTCCGGTTATAGAATTTTCCGGTAATATCATTTTCCAGAAAAGTATAGATGCGTTCGGCATCCAGTTCATCCTGTAACTCCTGGTTGTCGTAGGAGCGTTCAATGGGCAGCGCCCATCCTGCATCTTCCCGGTAACCCTCAGCCCACCAGCCATCCAGCACACTGAAATGCATGGTACCGTTCATAACCGCTTTCTCCCCGCTGGTCCCTGAAGCCTCCAGGGGACGGGTAGGTGTATTGAGCCAGATATCCACTCCCCTTACCAGCCTTTTGGCCAACTGGATATCATAATTCTGCAGGAATACAACTTTGCCCAGGAATTCGGGCCGTTTCGAAATCTCCACGATCATTTTGATCAGGTCCTGGCCCGGGATATCCCTGGGGTGGGCCTTCCCGGCAAATACAAACTGAACCGGCTTTTCCGGGTTGTTCACAATCCTTGCCAGTCTGTCCAGATCACGAAAAAGCAGGTGCGCTCTTTTATAGGTGGCAAACCTCCTGGCAAAACCAATGGTCAGGGCATCCTTACTCAGTGCCGTTGAGATCTCCAGCATCTTTCCGGGATTATCCATCATGCGGGTGGATGCCTCCGTCAGTCTCTTTTTGATGTAATTGATCAGGTTTTCCCGCTCTTCCAATTTCAGGTTCCAGATCTCTTTGTCGGAGACAAACTTGATGCGGTCCCACATCATCCGGTCCTCCTGGCGCTTTAAACAGTCCGCACCGAAATGCTTTTCATACAATTTCTTCCACTCCGGTCCAAGCCATGTTGGAAGATGTACCCCGTTGGTGACATGCCCGATATGCAATTCATCTGACATATAGCCCGGCCACAGGCCCGTGAACATTTCCCTGGAAACCTTTCCGTGCAATTTGCTCACCCCGTTTACTTCCTGGGACAGTTTGACCGCCAGTACGCTCATAGAGAATTTTTCCTGGGCCTGATTGGGAAGAAACCTTCCCAGGTTCATTAGCTGGTTCCAGGTAATTTTCAATCTTTCCGGATAATGTGCCAGGTAGGCCCTCAGCAGGTTCTCCTCGAAAGCGTCATGGCCTGCAGGAACAGGGGTATGCGTGGTGAAGAGACTTGCGCTTCGAACCAGCTCCACAGCTTCAGGGAAAGTCATATTTTCTCCCTGTATATACTCGCGCAACCGTTCCAGCCCGGTATAGGCAGCATGCCCTTCATTACAATGATAGAGATTTGTCTCAACCCCGATGCTTCTCAGGGCCCGGATACCTCCAATGCCAAGCAGGAGCTCCTGTTTCAGGCGATTTTCATTATCCCCTCCATAGAGGTTATAGGTAATTGTCCGGTCCCCTTCCTGGTTGGCTTCATAATCTGCATCCAGCAGGTATAATGGGATCCTTCCCACCTGCACTTTCCACAATCTGGCGTAAAGGGTTCGCCCGGGCAATGCAATCTGTATAATCTTCCAGTTCCCCTTTTTATCCCGGACAGCGGTGATGGGTAACCTGGAAAAATTCTGTGCATCACTTTGCGCCACCTGTTTCCCTCCGGCCGTAATCACCTGCCTGAAATAGCCATACCTGTAAAGCAATCCGACCCCGACCAAAGGGAAGTTATAATCACTGGCCTCTTTCAGGTAATCCCCGGCCAGCAAACCCAGTCCCCCGGAAAATGTTTTCAGAGAGTTGTGGATCCCATACTCCATACTGAAGTATGCGACCGTTGGAATCCCTTTTACCGGCTTTTCATCCATATACGTTTTAAAAGCAGCGTAAACCCTGGATAGCCTGTCGATAAATGACTGATCAGCCTCCAGGGATTGCATCGTATCATAGGAGAGGTATTCCAGCAGTTCAACCGGATTCTCTCCTACCCTTTCCCACAAATTTTTGTCGATTGAAGCAAATAGCTCAGTGGCATCCTGGTTCCAGGACCACCATAAGTTACGGGAAAGCTCCTCCAGGGGTTTGAGTTGTTCAGGTATCTTCTGCTGTACCATCACACGCCTCCAGTGTGGTTGAATATCCACCAGCACCTGTTCGGTTTCCGGCAGTTTCTCAATGCGTTCCTGCTGATAATATACGGTTTTCTTTCCGGAGGCATTTTCAAGTGCCAGTTCATATGCCCTCCAGTAATGTTTGATGAGTGTTTTCCAGAGGGCGATCCTGGAGAGGCTCTGTGCCCCTTTCCTCCAGGCAGCCATCGATGCACCGCTCTGCCTGCAATAATTGAAAATGGACTGCCCGATTGCCGCTATTACCTCTTTATCATTATGATCATCTCTCGGGATCACCACAATTCCCGGTTTTTCATCCCTGTTCTCATGTTTCACCCATAAACCAAACCCGGTGAGAGAAGTGGTCAGTGTCGGCACCCCGAACGCCAGACTCTCAAGGGGTGTGTAACCCCATGGTTCATAATAAGACGGGAAAACTGTCAGGTCGAGGCCTGACAGCACATCGTAGTAGGGCATGTTAAATACCCCGTCATCCCCGTTCAGGTAGGACGGTACAAAAATCACCTTCACCCTGTCATCCGGACCATTTGTCAGCCCATTGTGCCGGATCCGGTTCAGGATCTGGTCATGTTCAGCATAGTGAAGGTTATGGGTAAGAAAACATTCGGAGAGCTTATGCGCAGCGCTCTGTTCCAGGATCTCCACCAGGTCTTTCCTGGGCCCGTAGTGATTGGCCGGGATCAATAAGAATGCCACCACCGGTCCGGGAAAATCCTTTCTCCGGTTCATCTCCCCCAATGCATCAATAAACAGGTCCAGTCCCTTGTTTCGGAATTCATACCGGCCGCTGGTTGCTAACAGGGGGGTATCGGCAGGCAGCTCTTCCCCGGTAAGTGCCGAAGCAATCTGAAGCACCCGGCCCCTGGCAGCAGCTCTTTTCTTTTTAAATATCTCCCCGGAGGGAACAAAACTGTCTTCAAAACCGTTAGGAAGTACCACATCCACCTCCTTTTCATGAAACTGTTTACACTCCCTTGCAGTCAGTTCACTTACGGTGGTGAAAACGTCGGCCTGGTTCGCCGCCCGCTTTTCCAGTGAATGCTTTGAGACCACGTTCAGTTCCCTGGCCTTCTGGTCCCCGTTTATCCTTTCCATGGAACTATAAAGCGACTGGTTGTTTCCTGCAACTGATCTTCCCACTGTGGTAGCATGGGTTGTAAAGACTGTCCCGAAAGAGGGTTCATGCTGCTCCAGGTACAACAGACCGGCCCCTGTCTGCCACTCATGAAAATGGGCCACAATACTTTCCCCGGCAGGTTCCTGGTACCTTACATAATTCTCAATCACTATCCCTGCTGCATATCCGAACAAGGCCGGTTCTACATAGTCCCATTGCCCGGAAATCGAATCGAGTCTGTAGGTTTCCCACAGGTGCTTAAAAATCTCATCTTTCCGGTTGAAAAAGGTGGTGAAATCAATGAGTACAGCAATGGGCCTTCCTGCTATTTTCCATCGACCAACCCTGACCCGGAGCTCTTCCCCGGCCGCATGTTCTTTCCAATCTGTAAACAGGGTTTCATCCTCCTCAAATTCAGGATGTTCACGGTCCTCTCTCCATACATCCGGTCCGATCGTTATATAGTGGTCACCCATCTCTTCCACTACGGTCAACGCTTTGGTAGAGAGCACGGTATGAATTCCGCCTACTTTATTGCATACTTCCCAACTAACCTCGAATAAATAATTAGGTTCCTTCATGCTTTAATAATGTTTCAGATTCTTAACTGCGGCCCTTTTTTGTGCCTCTATTTTTCTTTGTTGACGGTTTCCTGGAAGCTACCCGCTTGTTGGCAGGATCCGGCCGTTTGTCTGCCAGCCGTTTCTCCAGCTTCGCCAGCTGTTCATCCTTCTCCCTGATGATTTTACTCAACCTGACGATATCAACATCTACGTCAGCCTGGACGGCCGCATTGACCTGTATCTCAAAATCACTCAAAATATTCATATAATTGATAAAAGCGTCGTAGGGCGTATGATAGGGATTGAAATATGAGTGCACCTCTCCGTCAGAAAAAAACTTGGTGGACATATAATAAAAATGATCACTCACCTGGAGATATGCAAAATCCTGTATAATGGCATCATCACCCGATTTATACACCTTTTCTGTGAGTGCATATAATTTTTCGAATGCTTCATGTTGCATCTCATTGCCAAGCCATGCAGTCAGGTCCCTCTCCTCATCGGCCCAGGAAATAGGATGGGGTACATCAACAGCAGAGACCACCTGCAGATTTTCGGCTACTTCCGAGGGTGTACTGAAAGTAAATGGTGAATTCCGGAACACTGTTCCCGGAAGTGCCTCCATAAAGTCAAAGATCCCTGTTTCCTTCCACTGGTGCTCACCAAATGTTTCATAATCCATAAACAGGTTAATCACCTCCTCATTATCCGGGGTCTGGTTCAACCATTCCACAAACTTTTCCGTTGTCAGCGGATATTCGGACCAGCTCTGATTGGAGAACCTGAAAGCTATGTCATCGCTTAGTTTAAAGTTTTTCAACAACAATTTAAGTGCGGGATTGATGGCATTGCAATAGAGATAGTTGGGGCTCTTCCACCCCAGCACATGTTTGGCTCCCTCTGTCAGCATGGCCTTAAATCCCATTTCGGTAACCATGGCACCGATCTCATTTGAATATACCAGTTCCGTATTACGAAAAACCTGCGGTTCCTGTCCGAAGTACTCCTTGATTAATTTACTGTGTTGATTAACCTGCCTGCTGAATTCTTCTTTCCCTTTGAGGGAACTCAACGAATGAGCGTAGGTCTCCGACAGGAACTCCACATGTCCCGTTCCGGCCAGTTCCCTGAAACTTTCCAGAACCTCCGGTGCATAAAGGCGAAATTGCTCCATGGCGATACCCGAAATAGAGAATGCAATCCTGAAACGTCCATCATATTTTCGAATCAGGTTCAGCATCAGTGAATTGGCCGGAAGATAGCACTTCTGTGCCACCTTTTGCAGGATCGATTCGTTGGAATAGTCATCATAATAGTAATGATCGTTCCCGATATCAAAAAAGCGGTACCTTCTGAACCGGAAAGGCTGGTGGACCTGAAAATAGAAACAGATGGTTCTCATAATGATGCAAATTATTTTACAAATTCCCGGTAAATGTCATAGACTTTTTTACCCGAGTTTTCCCATTTCATATCGTTCACTTCCTGGACCCCGTACTTTTTAAACATCCGGGCCAGGGAAGGGTAATTCAATATCCCGTAAATGGCATCGGCCAGTGCATCCACATCCCAGAAATCAACCTTAAAGGCATGTTTAAGGATCTCAGCCACTCCTGACTGATAAGAGATGATAGAGGGCACATTTGATTGCATGGCTTCAAGGGGCGAGATCCCAAACGGTTCTGATACGGAAGGCATGACATAGACATCACTGATGGAAAACATACGAAATACATCATCTCCCTTCAGGAAACCTGTAAAATGAAATCTGTCTGAAATGCCCAGGGAAGCCGTCCAGTGGATCATCTTTTCCAGCAGCTCACCGCTTCCGGCCATCACAAATCTCACATTATCCATCTTCTGCAAAACCTTGTGTGCTGCCTGCACAAAATATTCCGGTCCCTTTTGCAGGGTAATCCGGCCCAGAAAAGTAACCACTTTATCGTTGATCCCCCGTTTCAGCTTTAGTTTTTCATGATCGGGTAAAGGATCCACTGCATTGTATACCGTCTCTACCTTGTCGGGATCTATTCCATATTTCTCAATGACTGTTTTCCGGGTCAGATTACTTACTGCAATGATCTTATCTGCCAGGTGCATCCCCATTTTTTCGATCTCAAATACAGTAGGATTCACTTTACCCCCGCTTCTGTCAAAATCGGTGGCATGTACATGGATCACCAGTGGTTTCCCTGAAGCCCTTTTGGCTGCGATCCCTGCAGGATAGGTTAACCAGTCATGGGAATGAATGATATCGAAATCATATTTTAGCGCTACCTCACCGGCGACCACGGCATAATTGGCAATCTCTTCATAGAGATTCTTTCCGTATTTTCCGGTAAAACTGAGTTTTCCTCCCATGGAGGTGTGGACCAGCCGTTCTCCCTGGTGCTCTGCCTTGTTTACCAGTTCCTCATACTCCTCGGGCGAGGTGTAAGGGAGAAGGTTCGAATGAATCTCAATATAGGAGAGGTCCTGCAGGTATTGATGTTCCTTCACTTTTCGAATATCCAGCGAAACATCACCTGCTCCAAGAAGCCGGACCCTGCTTTGATCTTCATCCCCGTATGCTTTGGGGACCACAAACAGAATCTCCAGGCCGGAAATGGATGCCATACCCCTGGTCAGACCGTAACAGGCCGTACCCAGTCCCCCGGAAATATGGGGCGGGAACTCCCACCCGAACATCAGTACTTTCATAGACAAGATATATGAAACATTATCTTATTCAAGTTCTTCAATCATTTCAGCAATTCTAAGCAGGGCAGCAACAGATGTGGCATGGGAAAGGGCTCCCCTGGCTCTATGTGGTGGATTGCCATCATACACCCCTGAAACAGTTCCAATGCCTCTCTCCCCCAGGTCATCCTCAAATCCATCAAAGATCCTTTTCAGCTGATTCAGCCCCGACTTTTTATGGACTTCCAGGTAACCTCTGGCGAAATGCTCAAGTAACCAGGGCCATACCGATCCCTGGTGGGCCGCACTGTCCCGTTTAGCCTGGTCACCCTCTTGGAGGCTCTTATAAGCTTCATTCTTTGGAGAAAGAGTCCTCAGTCCCCTCGGGGTAAGCAGCTCACACTCAACAACATCAAGGATCGATTTCTTCATCTCCAGTGAAAGGGGAGAGTGGCTGACAGAAAGGGCCATGACCTGGTTGGGACGGACTGCAGGATCCCGGTAAGAACCATTCACATAATCAGCAAGATACCTTTTCTCTTCATCCCAGAATGTCTCTATAAATGCGCTCCGGATCAATCCTGGCAGATGTTCCCATGCACTGAAAAAGGTTTCATCCTTCCCTTCCGCCCACTGCAATACCTGGCATACGGCATTGTACCATAATGCATTTATCTCAACAGGAGAACCCGGGCGCGGTGTTACCGGCTGGCCATTGACCACTGCATCCATCCAGGTCAGGGCCCTTCCCTGTTGCGCCGCATACAGCAGTCCGTTATCCATCATATGCACCATTCCGGTACGACCATCGCGGAAGGTCTCAAGCACTGTTTTCATCACCCTGCCATATTTTTTCCAGATGTCAAAACCGGGATCATAGTTTTCATATTGCTGAAGCGCCCAGATAAACCAGAGGGGGATATCCGCAGCCTGGTAATCGGTGTTCCTGCCGATATAACGGTTGGGAAACAACCCGTTCTGCATACGGGTTACCATGGAATCAATAATCTTAAGCGCCGTGGAGAGATCACCTGTGGTTAATGTGAGTCCGGGCAGTGCCATAAAAGTGTCACGCCCCCGGGTGTCCAGCCAGGGGAATCCCGCTTTAATGTCAGTATGTCCCTTCTTTCTGACAATAAACTGCTGTGCTGCATTCAACAGACAGTTCTTCAGGCTGTCTTTTGGGATCCGTTGCGCATATTCCGATGAAAACTTTCGTTTCAGTCCCCCCAGAGCTGCCTGGCCTGTGGATGCTGAAAATACAATGGATTCACCTTTCTTTATGGCCATTTCAAAGTAGCCGGGCACATAGAGATCCTCTTTATATTCGTATCCCCTTTTTTGTTCCTCCATGTATTCTATATTGTAATACCAATCCGGCACAGGTACAAATTCAACCGGCTTGGAACATTGCATATGAAGTTCAGGATAACCTTCATAAAGCCGCAACATGATACCATTGGGCACCGTGCTTAGTTTCGTATTGGCATAAAGGTTGTATTTACTCAATGTATGGTAGTTGCGAAATGCAAGAAAAGGTTTTAACCTGAGCAGGGTATCTGAATGGGCATCTTCCAGCGTATATTTCACCAGTACCTGTTCCGTCTTTGAAACCAGCAGAATTTCCCTGGACAGCACAACCCCGCCAACCCTGTAAATCAGCCGGGACGCTTTTGTCGCATCAAAATCCCGCACATATTTATGCCCTTTGGGAACATAATTATCTCCCTCGTATTTATGTATTCCCAGGTGAAATTCTTTTTCGTGCTGTATGATAGTGGCATCCAGTGTGGATAACAGGACATGGTGCTCGCCATCCAGTTCTTCCAGCGGACAAACCAGCAACCCGTGATATTTCCGGGTATTGCACCCGATAATGGTTGTTGAAGCATACGATCCTGCCCGGTTGGACCTGATCATTTCCCTGGAGAGGGAATATTCCAGGTTTATTAATTCAGATTTTTCAAACTTCAGGTAACTCATTTACAGGAAAATTAATATAATAAGATACTCATTTTTTAACACACTGGTCGCAGTGGATAAATCTGTTTACACAGGCATAAACAGGTCACAAATTTAGGAACTAATTATTACTTATTTCATTCTTATTATTTTTACGTAAAAAAAATGTGAAATGTGGATTAGAAGTGTGCTTACAATATCCTTGATTTTGATAACGGGTATGACAGGTTGTCTCCGGAAAGGGACACACGACACGGAACAGGGTTCGTACCAGAATTCTGTACGGATCAGGGGCAGGATTGAAAATGGCGCCCATGAAATAGTACGGTTGGAAGAGATGGCTGCCAGGGAGTTTATTCCGCTGGATACGGTGACCTGCGATGGTTCGGGTGCTTTTGAAATCACGTTCACACCCGAGGGGGTTGCATTTTATGTACTCCGCTACGGACCATCGGGTTATGTGACCCTGCTGATCGAACCGGGTGAACAGATCAGTTTTACCGGTCATCTTGGTAACACCGACACTTACCAGGTAGAGGGTTCCCCTGGCTCAGCACTGTTGCGGTCCCTGGCCGTTGAACACAAAGCAACGCTGAACCGGCTGGGCGACATTACCAGAAAGAACATGGCTTATGCATCCTCTCCGGATTATGTTGAAAGAAAAGGTGTGTTCGATCGACAATTCGATTCAATCACATCCGGCTTTCACGACTATTCACTTCGTTTTATACATGATCATTCCGGCTCCCTTGCGATCCTGGTTGCCCTTTATAATCTTTACGGGCAAGCGCTTCCGGTATTTGATCCGGAGACCGACCTGGCAGTATACCGGTATGCAGATTCTGTCCTTATGAACAGATACAGCGAGTTTGAGGCTGTTCAGTTGTTACATGCACAGGTAACAGAAGCAGTTCATTTAATGAACAGTGATAAGCAGATAGATCACCTGCAAAAAGGTGAGATTGCTCCCGATTTCGTATCTTCACGCCCTGACGGAAGTCAACTGGCACTGTCTGACCTGAGAAACGATTATGTATTGTTGTCTTTCTGGGCCGGCTGGAGCCGGCTGAGCAGGGATGAGAATGAAACACTGAGAGAGGCAATGAGACTATTCGGGAAGAGGAATTTCAGGATCCTTCAGGTTTCATTCGATGATAACCGGGAGATATGGACCAGGGCCATCCGTGAGGATTCACTGGCATGGGATCATGTATCCGACCTCAGGCGCTGGGAAACACCTGTTGCGGATCTTTACCATGTCGAAAAGATCCCTTTCATGGTACTGATCGATCCGGCGGGACGGGTAGTGGAATCAAACCTTCCAGGAGAAGAGCTGATAACCAGATTACAAAGCATTTTTGGCAAGTGAACCTATGAACAGAACAGTGCGTTACGCAATCTTATGGAGCTTGCTGGTCACCATGATGGCATGTACCGGCAACAAAACCAGGATCTCAGGAATCATTTCCGGCGGCGGGGGATCAATCATTACCCTGGAAAGACTGGATGTCAACCAGACTGCGTTCATCGACTCCATAGAAGTGAAGAAGAATGGTTCCTTCGATGAGGTAACAAAACTGGAGGAACCTGAATTATTTATTCTAAAGAACCAGCACGGGGAGATCATCAACCTGTTGCTGTCACCCGGTGATAAAATCTCGGTTGAATGCACCGCTGACGCATTTGGCAGGGAATACCAGATAACCGGGTCAACAGAATCGGAAAATATCAGGTTGCTGGTAGAACACCTGCGCGGAACAAGAATGCAACTCGATTCCCTGACCAGCCTTGCCGACTCCATCAACGATCCGGAAAACCCTCAGATGGAACCGATCCAGCGCGCCTATGTAGCGGCAATCATCAAACAGAAAAGGTATACCATCAGTTACCTTGTGGATCATATGGGTTCACTCTCGAGTGTATATGCCCTCTATCAGAAATATAATAATGAGAACCTGGTGCTGAATGAAGAATCGGACCTGCAGTACTTTAAGAGTGTTGCCGATTCGCTTGAAAAGGTTTATCCCAACTCTTCGCTTACAAAATCATTACGGGCAGATATTGACCAAAGAGAGGCCAGGTTCAATGAAGCCATACACCTGAATGAGTTGCTGAGCAGGGCAGATGGGGTAACAGGCATCCTTGACCTCTCCATACCAGACCGGAACAATATTGAAATCTCTCTCTCGGGCCTTAAAGGGAAAGTGATCCTGTTGGCATTCTGGGCATCGGGGAACAGTGCCAGCATTCAGGCGCTCCTGCAACTCCGGTCCACTTACCAGAAATATCATCAACGCGGTTTTGAAGTGTATGCCGTTTCGCTGGACAACAACAAGTTAGACTGGATGCAATCCGTTGATTTCAATGAATTTAACTGGATCAATGTATCTGAACTTTCCTTTCCCGGTTCCATGGCTGATAAACTCTATAATGTGACTTCACTGCCCGCAACCTTTCTCATCAACAGGGAGCAAAATATTGTTGCCAAGAACCTGTATGGAAAGGTGCTGGAGACCTGGCTCGATAACCTGATATAATTTTTGATGGCCGACCGGGATCACATATATTTTGCCTCGGACCTCCACTTTGGGATGCATCCTCCGGAAGAGAGTCTTCAAAGGGAAAAGCTGTTTGTAACGTGGCTGGAAGAAATTGGAGAGGATGCAAAGGAATTGTGGTTGCTGGGAGATATATTTGACTACTGGTTTGAATATAAGAAGGTGGTTCCCCGCGGGTTTACCCGTTTCCTTGGAGCACTGGCCAGATTAAACGATGCAGGAGTGAATATACACCTGATCCCTGGCAATCATGATGTATGGGTATTCAATTACCTGCCCCAGGAAATAGGGCTGGAGGTCCATAGAAAACCGGTGACCAGGAAATGGAACAATCATAAATTCCTGCTGGGACATGGTGATGGCCTGCATCCCGGTGAAATCGGATACCGGTTTATGCAAGTCGTTTTCAGGAGCCGGCTTTCTCAATGGCTCTATGCACGAATCCACCCCAACGGATCGGTCACCTTTGCACACTGGTGGTCGAAAAGAAGCAGGGCCAGGCATGGTACTTTTGGTATCTTTCAGGGTGAAAATGAACACCAGATCCGTTACGCAAGAGAACTGCTTACCAGGGAACCCGATATTGAATACTTTATTTTTGGGCACCGGCATATTGCATATGATCTGCATATTTCGGACCGGAGCCGGGTAGTATGCCTGGGCGACTGGATCGGAAATTTTACGTTCGGTGTTTTCGACGGAGAGGAATTCCGGTTGAAGAAATATCTGAAGGACCGGGGAGAGATCATCACAGAAACTGCAAAGTAACCCATATTTTCACAAATTGAGGCTGCCCCTTTTAAGAGACAGCCTCATAATTATTTGTGCTTCCTCAGTGTCTGCTAACTCAACAATCCGATGGTGACGGTCAGTCCTGCCATAACAACAGATACCATGGTCATCAGTTTGATCAGGATATTGAGTGAAGGGCCTGAAGTATCCTTGAAAGGATCGCCAACAGTATCCCCGACCACACCTGCCTTGTGTGCTTCACTTCCTTTTCCTCCATAGTTGCCCTTTTCAATGAATTTCTTGGCATTATCCCAGGCACCTCCTGCATTGTTCAGCATCACCGCCAGCGTGAACCCGGTGGTAAGTCCGCCTACCAGTAAACCGACCACACCGGCCACTCCCAGTAAGACACCTATCACAACAGGTACGATGATGGCCAGCAGAGAGGGAAGGATCATCTCACGTTGCGCTCCCTTGGTAGAAATAGCCACACACTTGGCATATTCCGGGGTCGCTTTTCCTTCCATAATCCCGGGAATCTCACGAAACTGTCTACGTACCTCATCCACCATGGCTCCTGCGGCGCGTCCCACAGCTTTCATGGTCATGGCACTGAATACAAAAGCCATCATGGCTCCGATAAAGATCCCCCCCAGTAGCATGGGATTAAACAGGGAAAGGTCATAGGCAGCCACAAAATCGTGGATATTAGCCGACCCAAGCTGTACAGCAGTGATGCCATCAGCTGCGGCCGGAGCATGCGTTGTATAGAAAATGGTATCGCCTATCTGCTTAATACCCTCGACCGTTGAGTCAGCAATTCTTCCGAGCCACAGCCTTACCTCTTCCATGTATGCGGCAAGCAGTGCCATGGCAGTCAGAGCCGCCGAACCTATGGCAAATCCTTTTCCGGTGGCAGCGGTGGTATTACCAAGCATATCGAGTGCATCGGTTCGTTCCCGCACTTCCGGCGGTAACTCGGCCATTTCGGCATTACCGCCTGCATTATCGGCAATGGGACCAAATGCATCGGTTGCCAGTGTAATTCCCAGCGTAGAAAGCATCCCCACCGCTGCAAAACCAATTCCGTAAACACCTCTGGAAAAATCCTGGAAACCTCCGGAAAATCCATATGCTGCAATAATACCTATCACAATGGTGACCACCGGGATCCACGTTGAATACATGCCGGTGGCCATCCCGTCGATAATGGTGGTGGCAGGTCCCTGCTGGGCCTGACCGGCTATACCTTTTGTCGGCTTATACTCGTCAGATGTAAAGTACTCTGTTCCCTGTCCGATAATGACACCGGCAGCCAACCCGGCAACCACAGCACCAAAAATACCCCAGGAAACCATTCCTGTAGATGCCATGATGGCCATTGCCACAAGGATAAGCACGGAACTTCCCCCGGTCCCGAGCAACAAGGCATTCAGCAGGTTCTTCTGGGTGGCCGATTCCTTGGTGCGCACCATGAAAATCCCCACGATTGAAAGAATAATACCTATTCCAGCAACGATCATCGGAGCCACAACGGCCTGTCCCTGCTGGGTAGCGGTCAGCCCGGGAAGGGCAGCTCCCAGCGCGGCCGTGGCCAGGATGGAGCCGGCGTAGGATTCATACAGGTCAGCTCCCATTCCGGCCACATCACCCACATTATCACCTACATTATCGGCAATGGTAGCCGGATTACGGGGATCGTCCTCCGGAATGCCTGCTTCCACTTTTCCAACCAGGTCGGCACCTACATCGGCAGCTTTGGTATAGATACCACCACCTACACGGGCAAACAGTGCCTGTGTTGAAGCACCCATACCGAATGTCAGCATCACAGCCGTGATCTCAATAAGTTTTTGTTTTTCGGTGGTCCCTTCATGTACCAGGGTAAGCCCGGCCCAGTGAAGTCCGTGCGTCATGTGCCCGGCAGTAAAGATGAATTTATTCAGGATCCAGAACCAGCCGGTAATATCCAGCAACCCGAACCCCACAACAATCAGCCCCATAACAGCGCCACTCCGAAACGCAACCTGTAATCCTTTATTGAGCGATTGACTGGCCCCCTGTGTCGTTCTGGCCGAAGCAAACGTAGCCGTTTTCATTCCCAGGAAACCGCAGAGTCCGGAAAAAAAGCCACCGGTGAGAAATGCAACCGGGACAAACGGATTCTGCACTCCCAGGTAAGCCAGTATGATCAGGATAATTAACAGGACACCAAAAACCAACCCTACCACACGATATTGCCGCTTCAGGTATGCCATGGCACCCTCACGCACATATTGGGCAATCTCTTTCATCCGGTCTGTGCCTTCCGGATGCTTCATCATGTTCTTGAAAAAGAACCAGGCGAAAACAAGAGCTACCGCAGCAATCAGCGGCAGCACCCAGTATAGTCCGAAAATATTATTCATAAGATGGGTATTAAAGTGTTTAGTTTTAAATAAATGCCAAAGATATGTAATTTGATTTTAGAATAACATTAAATTAAAGGCTAAAAAGTTAAATTGACATTCCCTGTAATTGCTATTATATTTGTATAAATATAGTTGTTGACCATGAAAAACCTGTCCGGATTGATTGCCTTTTCCATGCTTGCCCTGTTTGCTTCCGTTGGTGTATCGGCACAATGTACAGCAGATACCATAAATTGCAAGGATGTTGACAACCCTGGAGAGATCTGTCCCAGGAATCTGCCCGAAGTAGTGGTTAATGAAGCCTATGATGAAGCCATTACTTTTATTCCACCATCCCAGTATGAATATAATGGCAACATCATCAATGTGTTATATATTACGGTTGATTCGGTAACCAATCTTCCCCCCGGTATTGCATATTATCCCAATGCAGATACATTTTATGCAGATACGGCCTATTGTGTACAGGTTACCGGGATCCCCACAGTGGCGGGTGATTTTCCACTCCACATTTATGTGACCCCGGTTGTGGATGTCGGTACGGGCCCCCTGCTCCTGGACCAGGTAGTCGACAGTAGTTCGGTGGTAATGACAGTTCTCGAACCTTCCGGTGTCGATCCCGGCAGGACGGTTTCATTTCATATATTACCAACGTACCCCAACCCATTCTCAGATGTCACTCAACTGGGTTTTTACACACCCACTGATGAGCGGATCAAACTTCAGGTATTGAACCTGCCGGGTAAACTGGTATATGAAGAGTTACGTGAGAGCCCTCCGGGTGAACATTATTTCGATTTT
Source organism: Bacteroidales bacterium (assembly GCA_024763595.1). Lineage (GTDB taxonomy): Bacteria > Bacteroidota > Bacteroidia > Bacteroidales. The sequence goes on from JANTFK010000009.1 coordinate 17,783, forward strand.
AACGGAAGCGGTTTAGCACCGGGTATATACCTGTACCGGATCACAAACCGTAACCGTTTGTACACAGGGAAGCTGATTAAAACAAGGTAGGCATCAGAAAGTTATTTTTGCCTGAATGGTAATGTTCCTCGGGGGACCAATATCCCCCGGCCGCCCCAGGTATTCAACATTAAACGCATTCTTCAATATGGCATTCATTCTGAACATGGCCGAAAGGTTCCACCCCAGCCTGAAATCCAGCAGGGTATACCCGGAGGCATGTTCCCTCCAGTAATCGGGGAACCCCGGTTGTAAAAGATTACCGATCAAATCACTGATAAAGACCTCATCCACATTAATCATCCTGGAGTTGAACTGCAGGTTGACCCCTGCAAACAGGTGCCACACCTCTGCTTCAAGATCAGCTTTCAGCAGATGGCGACGCCTGTATTTCAAGATATAGGCTTCATCCTCGCCCTTTCCCGAAGACTCAATCACAGCAGGATCCACCGGGTTCATAAAGGTATAGCCTCCAATAAATTGCAAACCGACAGGTCCCAGCTTCCCGGTTTCGGTTAAAGTAATTTCGGCACCGGTGATACGGGCCGTACCGATATTGAGCGCTTTAAACCCCACATCATGTATGGTGGGCAGATCATCCGGGTTGGGCGGATAGGCCCCAAATGTATATTCGATCATGTTCTCATACTCGGTCCAGAAAAGCGCCAGGTCCGCAAATCCCCTCCAGGTACCAAGTGCGAAGCCCTGCTTCCCTCCCACTTCTGCTGTCCACCCCCTTTCCGGTTTCAGTTCCGGGTTGGGGAAAATTTTAAGTCCCCCGATATCCGCCGAGGCAAATTTCTCAGCTACTGATGGGAAACGGTATCCCTGTCCGACAGATGTCCTGAGGAATGTTGCCCTGCCCGCCTGGAAGTTTATGCCTGCCCGCAACACCGGTAAGGAAAAATAGCGATCTCCATTAAGGGTGTTGAATTCCCACCGCACTCCGGTAGAGAGTTTAAGCCTTTTCAGCAGATGAGCATCCAGTTGAGAGTAAACAGCCGTATTGGAACCGGCATGGTTTTCATAAAGGTTGGCCAGCACTGTATTGCGTGAAAAGGAGAGGCCGTTGGTCCAGTTGGTCCCGGGCCCGAACTTTTTCAGGTAGCGGTACTCTCCATACCAGAGTTTCGTATAACTGCTTACTGATGCGTTCACAGTGGCATTCCCCACACTGTAAAGCCTTGTCTTCAGAGAATGTCTGTCCCCCTTCGGAGTAAAATACTCAACATATGGGTCAATGTTGTAGCGATATCCTGTCAGGGGTGTAAATATTTCCGGATTCTGACGATATGCACCTGAATCTGCATTCTGCCAGAGAATAAAATCGCTCTGGTTCAACCACATGGCACTGGCAGTTACCCCTGCGGTCAGACCGCTTACCTTTTTAAAACGGTACCGCAACCCCAGGTTCCCTCTGAGTCGTTGTTCCCACTCACCCTCCCTGTAACCTTCATCCTTGAAATAGTTGCCACCTACTGAAAGATCGAGGTTTCCGATCTTCCTGAGATGGGAAAATGAACTGCCGGTAAACAGTGGATATCCTTTCCACCAGATAAGTTCACTGCGACGCGGATGCATGTAGGTGCCCCCAAAAATGGTCACTTCCGTGGAAGGATCATTTCCAGGAAAGCGGGTCCGCAGATTTATAGCCCCGTTCAGGGCAGCAGAACCGTACAACACGGAGGA
>JANTFK010000010.1 GCA_024763595.1 Bacteroidales bacterium
GCTCCAGCAGTTTTTCGATCCTTGCAAATTTATACTGTTCCTGCTCACTGATCAGTGTAATGGCGATCCCATCCGATTCGGCCCTGGCTGTACGCCCGATGCGATGGATATAATCCTCTCCTTCATGGGGCACGTCATAATTGATGATCAGTTCGATATTATCAACATCGATGCCCCGTGAAAGCAGGTCCGTAGCCACCAGTATATTTATTTTCCGGTTACGGAATTGAAGCATGATCTCTTCCCTGCTCTTCTGGTCCAGGTCGGAATGTATATCCTGTGCCAGCAATCCCTCCCTTTTAAGTTGCCTGCCCAACTGTTTGGTTGCAGCCTTGGTTGAGCAGAAGACAATCACACTTTTCAGGTCACGGTCCTTTAACAGGTGTGTGACCAGCGGTAATTTCTGGGTTTCGTAAACGGGATAGGCCACCTGCAGCACTTTTTCCACAGGTTTTGAGACGGCAATGTTTATCTCTACCGGCTGGTGCAGCACTTTTTTGGCCAGCTTCCTGATGTCGTCGGGCATGGTGGCTGCAAACATCAGATTTTGTCTCTTTTTGGGAAGATACTGTATGATTTTCATAATATCATCATAGAATCCCATATCCAGCATCCTGTCCGCTTCATCCAGTATCAGGTATTTCAGGTTGTCGAAGTTTACATAGGTATTGTTCAGGTGGGCGATCATTCTTCCGGGCGTGCAAATCACGATCTCGGTTCCTTCAATCAATGCTTTTTTCTCCCTGGCAAAAAGCGTCCCGTCACCTCCACCATAAACGGCTATGGAACTGACCGGGGTAAAATAGGAGAATCCTTCCATCTGCTGATCAATCTGCATGGCCAGTTCACGGGTGGGAACAATGACCAGGGCCCTGGTTTTATTGGCTTCCCTGGAAGCAATGATATTCTGAATGACCGGCAGCAGGAAAGCAGCGGTCTTTCCGGTTCCTGTCTGTGCGGATCCAATGATGTCATGTCCCTGTAAGATGGCCGGGATGGCCTGTTCCTGGATGGGTGTGGGTGATTCAAACCCCATGGCTTCGATGCCCTCCATGAGGGCCGGATCGAATCCGAATTTATTAAAACTCAATATCTTCTTATTTATTAAATAAACACTGCCGGCATTATTTGGTTCGCCCCGGATAAGCTTTCAGGGCCTCGGCCAGGGTCTCCATGGCAAGGGCCAGATCATCCTTTTTCAGCACATAGGCAATGCGAACCTCCTGTTTCCCCAGTCCGGGAGTAGAATAGAACCCTGATGCGGGGGCCATCATGACGGTCTGGTTCTGATAACTAAATTCGCTGAGGATCCATTTTGCAAACCGGTCGGTATCATCGACCGGGAGGTGCACTACCGTATAAAATGCACCTTTGGGTGTGGGGCAGATCACTCCAGGCATTCTGTTCAGGGCTTCGACCATGTAATTGCGCCTTTCTATATACTCGGCATACACCTCTTCAAAGTAAGAAGGTGGGGTATCCAGTGCAGCCTCTCCGGCCACCTGTCCGTATGACGGCGGGCTGAGCCTGGCCTGGGCAAATTTCAGTGCGGTGGCGATAACTTCCCTGTTCTTTGTAACCAGCGTTCCCACCCTTACACCGCACATGCTGTAACGTTTGGATACTGAATCAAACATAACCACATGTTGTTCAAGCCCCTTCAAGCCCATGGCCGAGAAATGTTTCTCCCCATCGTAGCAAAACTCCCGGTAAACTTCATCGGAGAAGAGGTAAAGGTCATGTTTCTTAACAATCTCCCCCAGCATTTCCAGCTCTTTTTTGGAATAAAGATAACCGGTGGGGTTGTTGGGATTGCAGATAATGATTCCACGGGTCCGGGGGGTGATCACCTTTTCAAACTCCTCAATGGGTGGCAGGGCAAATCCATTTTCAATGGATGCTGTAATGGGTACTACCTTAACCCCGGCAGCTACCGAAAATCCATTGTAGTTGGCATAGAATGGTTCGGGCACGATCACCTCTTCATCCGGGTTGACCGTTGACATGAGCGTAAAAGAGATGGCTTCGGAGCCGCCGGTGGTGACCAGCATCTCGGTATGATCCACATCGATCCCGATACCCTGGTAAAACTTTGCCAGCTTGCGCCTGTAACTTTCGTTTCCCGCCGAGTGACTGTATTCGATTACCTGATGGGTCATATTCCTTACAGCCTCCAGGGCAACCTCCGGGGTTTTGATATCGGGTTGGCCAATATTGAGTTGATACACCTTGATCCCTTTTTCCCTGGCTTTTTCGGCGTAAGGTACCAGCTTCCTGATGGGCGAAGCCGGCATCAGGTCTCCTTTTTTCGAAATGGTAGGCATAGGTTCTATTTTTCTTCAGGCACAACTTTTCCTTTGATCTGCAATTTGACCGGTGAATTGGCAGCTGTAGAGTAGACAGTAGCAGATTTCAAAAAGGTGCCGGTATTTGAGGTATTGTATTTGATGGTGATTTTTCCTTCTTCGCCCGGTTCTACAGGCTCTTTGGGCCAGTGGGGTACCGTACATCCACAGGTGGTGCGTACCCGGTTGACCACAATGGGTTTATCCCCCAGGTTTTTGAATACAAATGACCAGGTGCCGTCACTGTTTTGGGGAATCTCTCCGTAATTATGTAACAGCTCTTCGAACCAGATCTCTTCACCCTTTTTCTGAGCTTGTTTCTGAGGATCATCTGTACAACTGGTGAATAACAGGGAGAGTATCAGGTACCCGGTTACTAAACCCCAAAATTTTTTACTCATATATCAAGGATTTTGCAGTACAAAAATACTTGAAATTCTGGAAGGGAGAAATATTACATAACAGGAAGTGTTTATCTTATCATTAACCGGTAAGCGGTCAGGAAATTGGGATGACTAATACATCGATTCGATGTTCCATACAAAGGCACGGATCCCCACGTCTTTGTTTACCTCATCCAGGCGTTTAACCCCTTCCAGGACCGGCTCTACCAGCTCATCTTCCACCACGGTAAGCCGGGCCGTATTTTGTTCAGGCCAGGTATGGGTATTCATATGCGGGGGACCATCCACACTACCCCGCCCGGTAAGGTCGGTCCACCGTGTAAATCCCCTGATATTCAGCTTATCGAACAGGTATTCTACCTTTTCGGTCTGTGCCTGGTTGTAAACTATAAATAGAGCTTTCATTTTGTTTGAAGGTTATCGTTCATAAAATCATATTCCACACGCTTTTTACGCTCATCGCTTCTGCGCAACATCATATGGTAGATAACCGGAATCAGGATCAGGGTCACGATGGTGGAGAAGACCAGCCCGCCAATTACCGCAATTCCCATGGGGCTCCAAATCTCCGATCCCGTTCCGGTACTCATGGCCAGCGGGAGCATTCCGAGAATAGTGGTCAGCGAGGTCATCAGTACCGGTCGGAGCCTTGATTTTCCCGAAACAATAATCGCTTCCCGCAATTCCAGTCCCCGTTCACGCATCAGGTTAATGTAGTCCACCAGTACAATGGCATTCTTTACCACGATCCCCACCAGCATCACACCGCCCACCATGGAGACCACACTCATGGTGATCCCTGTAACCAGGTGGGCCAGGATTACACCTGAGAAGGCAAAGGGAATGGAAAACATGATAATAAAGGGCATTTTCATGGATTCGAACTGGGAAGCCATAACCAGGTAAGTGAGGATCAGGCTTAATACCAGCAGCAACATCAGGTCCTTCATGGAATCCTGCATATCTTCCACGGCTCCGCTCATCTGGATCATCACTTCCGGGGGAATATCCATGGAATCGATCTTTGCCTGGACCTGCCGGGCCAGTTTATTGAGGGGTACCTTGTAGGGAGTGATGGAGACAGTCACCACCCTTTCCCTGTTTTTGTGTTCAATATTGGGCGGGGACCAGTGCTCTTCGATATCAGCCACCTCACCCAACCTGATTACCTGGTTGTTCATGTTGACCAGTCCGATGTTGTTGATATCCGTCAGGTCGTTGCGGTCCTCTTCTTTATAACGCAGCCTGATGTTATACTCTTCCCCCTCCTCATGATAACGGCTCAGGTAGGGGCCTGCCACCCTGTTTCTGACCGCGTTGGCCAGGGTAAAAGTGTTAAGCCCGTACCGGGCCATTTTTTCCCTGTCGGGTACGATCTGTAACTGGGGTTTGAAAGGATCCCGGCTTACACTGATATTGGTAGCTCCCCTGATGGACCCCACACTATCGGCCAGGGCATTGGCAATAAGGGTGGTGGTTTCAAAGTTGTAGCCGTAGATCTCAACAACCACATTGTTTTCAGTGGTTCCCCCCATCCCGCCGTTGGGGACCACATCGTAATTAACTATTTCCGGAATGGTCTCCAGGTATTTCCTCAGTTCATTGGCCAGTTCCCAGACATCCCGGTTCCTTTCATCCAGCGGTTTTAACATGATGTTATAGTTGATCCTGTGGGTACCCGATTCGAAGAAGAGTGACATAAATCCCCCCTGGTCATCCGATCCGGATGAAGTATTGAAATACTGGATCTCCGGCAGGTTCTCTTCGATGAATGCATCAATTTTACGGGCAACCTTTACGGTTTCATCCACCCTGAGCCCGGTTTGCAGTTCAATGGCCGCAGTCATGGATCCCTGATCAGCTTCCGGCATAAATTCAAATCCCATTTTGCCCATCATCATCATTGATCCCAGGAAAATGGCCATGGTGATCAGCAGTGTCCCCCACCTGAAACGCAATGCCACACGCAGTGAGCGTTCATATAACCGGTCCAGCCAGTCCAGGAACCTGCCAATGATATTGTCGTAACCCACGAACCGCACCTTTTTCGGGGCCTTCCGTAACTTCATGAGTTTGGAGGCCAGCATGGGGGTGAGCGAGATAGCACTGAGCGTAGAAGTGACAACAGTTATACTCACAATAAAACCCAGTGGGCGGAACAGTTCACCGGTCATGCCTCCCACCAGTGTCAGGGGCAGGAAGACAGCCACCACCGTGAGTGTGGTGACAATAACAGCCAGCCACACTTCATTGGTGGCATAGATGGCTGCTTCTCTTGGCCGGCTTCCCCGTTCCACATGTTTGGTAATATTCTCCAGGACCACGATGGCATCATCCACCACCATCCCGATGGCAATGGAGAGGGAGGAAAGGGCTATGATATTGATGGTACTGCCCGAGATAAAAAGATAGATAAATGCAACAATCAGCGAAATGGGAATGGTCAGGATCACAATAAATGTGGCCCGCCATCTTCCCAGGAAAAAGAGTATCACCAAAACCACTGCAATGGCAGCAAACATGAGCGTTCTGGTCAGGTTATCAATAGATTCCACAATGAATTCTGAAGAGTCCCAGAAGGGAGTAACGGTGATATCATCGGGAAGTGAAGCGATCAGATCGGGCATCATGGCATTAATATCCCTGGCCACCTGAACGGTATTTGCACCCGACTGTTTCTGGATAATAACCCTCAGTCCGGTCTGTCCGTTCATCCTTTCATCGAGGGTCATGTCCCGGACGGTATCCCGGATTGTGGCCACATCACGGAGATAAACTGTCTGACCGTTAAAGCTGGACAGTACAATATCATTCAATACATCACTCCCGGAGAATTCCCCTTTAATTCTCAGGGGATAATCCATCATACCCATTTCGATAGTTCCGGCAGGAAGGTTCAGATTCTCAGCATTTAATACTGCGGCTATCCGCTCAACGGTAAGATTGTAAGATTCCATCTTCCGGGGATCGATATCCACCTGGATCTCTCTTCCCGGGGCACCTGCCAGCCACACGGCCCCGATCCCTTCAATGCGGTTCAACGGGTTGATCAGTTTCTCATCCAGGATGGTTGTGATGGCCGGGTAGCTTTCTTTGGCGGTTACCGCATAAAACAGAATGGGCATGGCACTGGAACTGAATTTGAAAAGAGCCGGTTTATCTACCTCATCGGGCAGGTAGGGCTCCACAAAACCAATGGCATCCCTCATCTCGTTGGACGCTTCATCCAGGTTGGTACCCCATTCAAATTCACAAACCACAATGGACATATTGTCACGTGATACCGAAGTGATGTTCTTAATATTACTCACCGTATTCAGGTTTTCTTCGAGCAACCTGGTAACATTTACTTCAATGTCTGCCGCACTGGCCCCGTTGTATGTGGTTAATACCGAGATAGCCGGGAAATCTATGTCAGGATAAAAGTCGATGGGCAATTTGTTCAGAGAATAGATACCCAGCACAAGCAGTGCCACAAAGATCATAATGGTTGTGATCGGCCTTCTGACCGCTTTTCCGTAAATACTCATTGCCTTTTCTTTTAAATTATTGGGCCATCACTTTTACCGGGTCCCCATTTTGCAGTTTACTCTGACCCGCATAGATCAGCCGTTCACCACCTTTGATATCTGGGGAGGCAATCTCCAGCTGGTCATTATGTCTCTTGATGATCCTCACAGTTACCCGGCGGGCAATCCCGTTTTCGTTCAGCATGACATACCTTTCATTGGTGCCGGTTTGCTGCAGGACGGCGATGGAAGGTACGATCAAAGCCTCTTTTTCTCCCAGTTTCAGGTTTACCCGGGCAAACATTCCCGGCCGCAGCTTATGCTGTTTGTTGGGGACCTTTACTTCAGCGGTAAAGGTCCGTGTCGCTGCATTGATGGTGGGATGGATCCGGAATACTTTACCTGTAAAAGTCTCACCTGTATAAACGTCTGTAGTTATACGGGCTTCTGTTCCCTCTTTTACCAGCGGCAGGTATTTCTCACTCAGGTTAACCATTAGTTTGACAGGGTCCACGCGGATCATCGATACCAGGGCCGTTTTACCCACCGGGGTGTTGGGAGTGGGAGAGAAGAGTTCCCCGTCATTGTAGTACTTACCTGTTATAATTCCTGTATAGGGCGCTTTTAAGAAGGTATTCTCCTCCAGGTTTTTCAGGACCAGCCGGGTGGTTTCCACCTGGGCCTTCAACTGGTCGTACGACTGCCGGGTAACCGATCCATATCTGAGCAATGTATCCATCCGTGCCAGGTCGGTCTGCAGTTGCTGATATTGCAACCGTGTCTGATCCAGTTGTGTATGGTCCATCTCCACCAGGAGTTGTCCCTTTTTTACATGATCGTTCACTTCAACCTTAATTGAAAGGATACGGCCCTGCAGGGCAGGCGATAAATATGTCTCCTCATAGGCAACTACCGTTGATGTAATCTCTTGCTCCATAGCCGTTTCCCGGTAGGCCAGTTCCATTACCTTCACCGGCTGGACTTTTTTCTTAACCGGTGCCGCTTCCGTGGCCGCCTTCTCCGGGGGTTTCATGTTGCATGAGATGATAGCTGCCCCGGCGAGGAGGGTGAGGATCATTTTTTTTGCTGATTGTATGGTGATTGTTGTTTTCATGATCTGTTTCGTTTTCACTATTACAAGGTACCCTACAGGGTATTCATCAATTTATCGAGTTTGAGTTTGGCATTCATCACCTCCATGATAGCCGACAGGTAGTTGCTTTCGGCATCCAGGTAGTTGCCGTTGGCCTGGGTCAGGTCCAGGCTGGAGGCCATTCCCTGTTCAAATTTGCGGCGGTAGCTGTCATAGACATTCCGGGCCACCTCCACATTTTCCTTCTGAGTGAAGAAGTTCTCCAGCGAACTCTGCAGGTTGTATTTCAGTTGCTTTTCCTGGAGCGTTAACTGGTCCTCCAGGATACTCCGGTTTAACCGGGCCATGTCGTAATCAATCCTGGCCTGATCCACCCGTGCTTTTCGCATTCCGCTGGAGAAAATGGGAACGGACAACGAAAGTCCTGCCAGGTGGTTCGGGTTCATATCAAAATTGGTTGTTTTGATTTTTGCGTTGTAGTTGTAAAAACCAGCCAGGGTGGGAGCATAGTTCCACTGCTCCAGGTCCACCAGTTTTTTATTGATCTCCTCCTGGGTTTTTACCATCTGGTAGGAGACATTGTTCTCAATGGTGAACGGGGTCGTCAGTGCTGATTCAGTCTGCATACCGGCATACAGCGACTCCAGTTTATCGGTTAGCCTGATATCCACACCGGCCTCCACTCCCAGTTGGAAACGGAGCATGTTGTAATTGAGTTCAAGGTTGCGCCGGAGGGCATTTCTGGAGTTGGCCAGCTGGTTGACGGTGATCCGGATCTGGTCCACATCGGTCTGTTCAGCCATCCCCGTTTTGAACATGGTTTGTGTCAGTTTTTGTGTCTCTTCCAGGTTTTCCAGGTTTTTCTCCAGAATATCCAGGGACTCCTCGGTGATCAGTACCAGGTAGTATGCATTGATCACAGATTCCTTGATGTTCAGCTCATTGAACTCCAGGTTCTGTTCGGAGATGCGTTTGGCCAGTTTGGCGGTCTGGACGCCCACAATGTACTGGCCGCTAAAAATCAGCTGGGATAGCTTAAACTTGGCGGTTGACTGGTCCGACAGGAGGATGGTGGTGGGGGGCAAGTAAGATTGGAGCACCCCGTCATAATAGTTTCCGGCCTGGTGGGTCAGGATATCATTGGGTGTAATTGCAGGAAAAATAGCCTGTGTTTCAGTATAGGCACTCTGGTATTGCTCCGGTGTAAATGAAGGGGCCTCACCACTGCCAAACCTGAACTCCAGTTCGTAATTAAAATAGGTCATGTAATCCAGCGCCCCGTCTATTTGGGGGAGGCCCTGTGCAATGGCTTCCCATATGCCTTTATCGGAACGCTCCACTTCCAGCCGGGCATTTTTCAGCGATTTGTTATAGGTGAGTGCGTGCTCAACTGCTTCCTGCAGATTCAGCACCAGTTCGCCGGCCGGTTCCTGTGCTGTGACCCGGAGCAGCATTCCCGCGATCAGCAGCACACTGAACAGGCATTTGTTTAATAGGTCTCTCATATCTCAGTTTATTTTAATCCAGCATGGTTTTACAATCTTCCAGGAGTTGCTCCCCTTTCCGGGTGGAGATTCCCCTGAAGTAGGGTATGATCATATGGTGGAATATATCTTTCCGGCTGTAACCGGCCTCCACAATCTGGCTCTCGGGACCAAACTGGTCAAACAGGGTGTGGAGGGTCTGGTTAACGATCCCGATATGAATATCCTTCCTGAATACCCCCTGCCTGATACCTGTCTCAAGCAGCTTACGTGTGATACTGAGATCACTGAACTTACCGGGGGAGTGGAATTCATTAAATACATTTTTATGATACTTCCTGAAATCATGGAAGAATACGGGGTTCGTCTGCCGGATCTGATCAATGGTCAGTTTGGTGATCCTGAACATGGCCTCGATGGCATTGGCCGACTCGTCAATGATCTTGTGAGCCTGTTTGTTACTCTGCTCACTGTAGTAGCTTATAACTTCCTTCAGGAGGGTGTCCCTGTCTTTGAATTTTTCATAAATGGTGCGTTTGGAAATTCCCATCTCCCCGGCGAGCGCATCCATGGTCATGCTCCGTAGCCCATATTTGCCAAACAGTTTGCCCGATTCAACAATGATTCTTTCCTTTACTTCCATCCAGTCCGGTTTTCTGCAATAATATGAAAACTATTTTAGTTTTCTGCGTTTTCTGACGGAAATAAAGTAAAAAATCGGTGAATGGCATTTTTGGGCCGGTAAAGGTTGAATTTTACTATTTTTGCAGCCATGAATATTCCTTCAAAATATGATCCGGTCAGCGTCGAGGACAAATGGTATGCTTACTGGGTGGAACAGGGCTTTTTCAAAAGTACGCCCGACGACCGTGAACCCTACTGTATTGTGATCCCTCCACCCAATGTTACCGGGGTGTTGCATATGGGACACATGCTGAACAATACCCTGCAGGATGTATTGGTCCGCCGGGCCAGGATGCAGGGCAGGAACGCACTCTGGGTACCGGGTACCGATCATGCATCCATTGCTACCGAAGCGAGGGTTGTGAACATGTTGGCTGAACAGGGGATCAGTAAAAATGAGCTCACCCGGGAGGAGTTCCTGAAATATGCATGGGAATGGAAGGAGAAACATGGGGGGATCATCCTTGAACAGCTAAAAAAGCTGGGGGCCTCGTGTGATTGGGACCGGACCCGTTTTACCATGGATGAAGCACTTTCGGAAAGTGTGATCAGGGTCTTTGTGGACCTCTATAATAAAGGTAAGATCTACCGGGGTGTCCGGATGGTAAACTGGGATCCCCGGGCATTGACCGCTGTTTCCGATGAAGAGGTGATCTACCGGGAGGTGAAGTCAAAGCTTTACTATGTACGCTATTTCCTGGAAGAGGGGGAGGATGCTGTTACCATTGCCACAACCCGTCCGGAAACCATCCTTGGAGATACAGCAGTATGCGTACATCCCGAAGATGAGCGTTACAGGAAATTTCATGGGAAAACAGTGATGGTGCCCCTGGTAAACCGTCCAGTACCCATTATTGTGGATTCGTATGTGGACATGGAGTTTGGTACCGGGGCATTGAAAATCACCCCCGCCCATGATATTAATGACTATGAGCTGGGAATAAAACACAATCTGCAGTCCATCGATATTTTCAATGATGACGGAACCCTTAACGATGCTGCCGGGTTGCTGGTAGGCGAAGAGCGGTTCAGGGCAAGGGAACTGATCGTACCCGAACTGGATCGGGCCGGTAACCTGGTCAAAACGGAAGATTACGTCAATAAAGTGGGTTATTCTGAACGGACCGATGCCGTCATAGAACCCAAACTGAGCCTGCAATGGTTCCTGGAGATGAAGGAGCTTAGCAAACCCGCCCTTGAGAATGTCCTGAACGACAATATACAGCTCCAACCCTCCAAATTCAAGAATACCTACCGCCACTGGATGGAGAATGTGAAGGATTGGTGCATCTCCCGTCAGCTGTGGTGGGGTCACCGGATCCCTGCCTGGTATTACGGGGAAGGCCCCAACGATTTTGTGGTGGCCGCGTCGGTGGAAGAGGCCGTTAAACTGGCAAGGGAAAAAACGGGCAATGGTGCGCTAACTTCAGATGTATTACGCCAGGACGAAGATGTCCTCGACACCTGGTTCTCATCCTGGCTCTGGCCCATTTCTGTCTTTGATGGCATCCGCTATCCGGATAATGAGGATATCAACTATTACTATCCCACCAATGACCTGGTAACTGCCCCGGAGATCCTCTTTTTCTGGGTGGCCCGCATGATTATTGCCGGGTATGAATACAGGAACGAGAAACCATTCGACACTGTTTACCTCACGGGAATTGTCCGGGATCATAAGCGCAGGAAGATGTCCAAGTCCCTGGGCAACTCTCCCGATCCCATCGAACTGATGAAAAAGTACAGTGCCGATGGGGTCCGGGTAGGTATGCTGCTCTGTTCGCCGGCGGGGAATGACCTGCTGTTTGATGAAAGCCTGACGGAACAGGGGAGGAACTTCAGTAACAAGATATGGAATGCTTTCAGGCTGGTAAAAAGCTGGAAGGTGGATCCGGACCTGGAACAACCAGCTCATTCGACCGAAGCCATTCACTGGTTTACAGCAAGGATCAACAGGGCTTTACGCAAGGTGGACGATCAGTTCAATAAGTACAGGATCTCCGATGCCCTGATGATCATTTACAGGCTCTTCTGGGATGATTTCAGTTCCTGGTACCTGGAGACTGTCAAACCTGCATATGAAGCGCCCATCGACGCGGCAACCTATGAGCGGACCATTGGGTTTATGGATCAGCTGCTCCACATGCTGCATCCTTTTATGCCCTTCATCACAGAGGAAATCTGGCAACTGATCAAAAGGAGGGAGAAAGGCGAAAGCCTGATGATCTCCCCCATGCCGGAACCTGAAGGCTACAGCCGGAAACTGATCGGTCAGTTTGAAGAGGTGAAGGAGGTGGTCACAGGGATACGGGGTATCCGGAAGGATAAAAATATCCCTCCCAGGGAGAAAATTAAATTACTGGTACGCTCCTCTGCCAATGGAACATACCACAGTCGTCTGGAACCTGTGATCCTGAAACTGGCCAATCTCTCCCACACGGAGAGGGTATCGGATGAACCGGCAGATGCAGTCTCCTTTATTGTGAAGAATGTGGAGTATTTTGTACCGGTGGGGGATATGCTGGACAGAGGAGAGGAACTTAAAAAAATGGAGGCAGAACTGGAGTATACCCGCGGATTCCTTACGAGTGTCCGGAAGAAACTTGATAATGAACGTTTTGTGCAGCACGCCCCTGAAGCAATAGTTGAAAATGAGCGTCAGAAACTGGCTGATGCGGAAGGGAAGATCGCTGTACTGGAGGCCCAGATCAACAGGTTGCGGTCACGCTAACGGACCGGCAGATGTTCTCATCCCTGATTCCCCGGATCGCTGGTTGACGCAGTCAGCCGTTTGATGCAGTCAGCTGTTACATGAGGCCAGATCTTTACAAGATGGCAGGATGACAGGCCTCTTGTTTTTACCTGAAAACATAGAGCTGGTTCCGTTCAACGCCGGCGGCATTGTAGCGGGGTCCGCCACATGGCATACTCACACGTATATCTACCTTACGGTGGCCGGGCAGTCCGAAGTATACGATGGCTTCATTTCCGCTGGAGTAACCGTTTGAAACAGTGATGATACGGCTTCCGATTCTCTCATCCTCATTTCCCAGGTTTCCCGGTGTATAGATATCAATTCTGGCACCGATGCCGTTCCGGTTGGGACCGTTATGCAATTCCAATTTTACAGCCAGGTAAGCATTTGCTCCGTGGGTAATATTCCTCAATAAGGGAGAGTGAGCCGATGTCTGCCATTCGGCACCGAAAAAATCGAGCCTTCCGTCCCGGTCATAATCTCCAACCGCACCACATGCCCAGTAACCATTACCTTCCTTTATACCCGAACCGGTAGGTTCATCAAAACGGGGTATGCCGTTGATCATACCGCTGTTGCGGTAGATAAAAGTGTTTGCACCTGTTGCTAAGATGTCAACCATACCGTCATTGTCCATATCCCGGAGCTGAATATTGGGGATTTTACTGGATGGGCGGGCCAACCCGGCTTCCATGGTAATATCATGCAGGATGGGATTCCCTGCTGCATCGTTCCCCTCATTAAGGAACAGGTAGATCCGTTGTGAAATGGTGTCATCCGGAATAAAATGATGTCCCATCACCATATCCATGTCCCCGTCATTATCCAGGTCACCAAGACCGGCACCACAGGTCCAGTACTGGTTATCAGCGGAAACCGGAAGCCGGTATTCCGGATCCACCATGTCGTACACTTTCTCCCGGAAAGTACCATCCTGCTGGTTAATGAACATTCTGCAGCTGTGGGAAAAGAAAACATCGGGCCAGCCATCTCCGCTAATATCCCCCACAAACCCGCCGAGCCCGTATAATCCTTTCCGGAAACCGTGGGGGAATCCTGCTTCGGCTGTAACATCTTTGAATCTCAGGTTTCCGGTATTTTTCATTAACCTGGAATTTCCACCTGATACATCATCACGAACCCAGTCTTCCTGCATGAAGAGATCCAGAAGTCCGTCACCGTCATAGTCAAATACGAATGTGTTCCGTCCGGTAAACGGCCATCCAAAATCGAGCCCCGACTGCGGGGTAACGTCAGTGAATAAACCCTGGCCGTTATTTTCAAAAAGGAAATTGCCGGTTTTTTGATGCGCGTTTCCGTCGTATGAGTTATGTGAAACCACCAGATCCAGGTCCCCGTCATTATCGAAATCTGCAAAAGCCGATCCCGAATTTCTTCCATATTGACGGACAGGACTCTCCAGCACCTCTTCAAAGGTTCCGTCCCCCCTGTTCAGGAAGAACTTGTCCGGTTCTGCTTTTGCAGAATGGTCACGTTTGGCGTATACTGAATCGGGCCGGTCTGAAAAGGTTCCTACAAAAAGATCCGGATAACCGTTTCCCGTGACGTCCCCCCAGGATGCCCCGTGGCCCATGATACCTTTGAGAGGTTCCAACAGACCTGCACGTTCCGTTTTATCCTCAAAAATGATTTGCCCCTTTACCGGGAAAATGGTCAATATGATCAAAACGCAGAACGTGAACAGGTATTTGGTATTTAATATCATGGTTGTACATATATTATTACTATTCTATTCAGGGCGCTTTGCTCTATTTCCCTGAACACTTTGCACTATTCAGCCTTCAGGCTCAGGTCCAGGCTTTTAATCTGGTGGGTCAGGGCACCTACCGAAATGTAGTCCACTCCGCATTCTGCATAACTGCGAATGGTCTGTTCAGTGATCTTGCCAGATGATTCCGTTTCCACCCTGCCGTTGATCAACTTGACTGCCTGTCGGGTAAGTTCCAGAGAAAAATTGTCCAGCAGGATCCTGCGAACCCCTCCGATGGAGAGCACCTTTTCAATATCCTCCAGGGACCTCACCTCAACGACAATTTCCAGGTCCAGTGACTTTTCTTTAAGGTAATGAATGGTGTCCCGGATAGCCAGCTCTATGCTGCCGGCGAAATCGATGTGGTTATCCTTGATCATGATCATATCATATAATCCGAAACGGTGATTCACCCCTCCGCCCAGGCGTACAGCCTCTTTTTCCAGCAGGCGCATGCCCGGTGTAGTTTTCCGGGTATCCAGGATATGGGTACCCGTACCCTCCAGCAATTCAACATATTTCCGGGTGGTGGTAGCGATCCCGCTCATACGTTGCATCACGTTCAGCACCAGGCGTTCACATTGCAACAGGCAATGTACCCTGCCGGAAACACGGAACACGATATCTCCCTCAGTAATGGGATCTCCATCAGCAATGAATTGATCAAAACTGGTTTCCTGGTCGAAACGGTGAAAAATGCGATGGGCAACTTCTGCACCGGCCAGGACACCATTTTCTTTCACCAGGAGTTTTACCGCACCGGTGGCACTGGATGGAATGGTGCTGAATGTAGTGTGATCGCCTGATCCGATATCCTCATCAAACCAGTGGTCAATGGCAACATCAAGGGACCGGGATAAATTCATGGCTGGATTCTTTTTCAATGCTCAGGTAGTAGATCAGTCGTTTATCCTCCCTTTTCAAAAAAAACAGATTCACCCTGAAGTTTCCCCCCTCTGTGGTGAGCGTCCCGATGGCATACTTGGACTGCTCTTTTGTGCCTTCAAATGAGACTTCGAAACCGGTGGGTTTGTGCGTCTTGAAGAAGTCCTCCATGATCCGGGTAGCATGGCTTTTACTGGTCTCGTAATCCTTTTCCAGGATGGTCATTTCCAGGCTCTGGTGGAAGAACAGGGACATACCGTTGGCATTCCCGTTACCGATGGCTTCTGCCAGGTCAGGAGGTACGGTCTGCCCCATGACCGGGAGCAGGAGCATTATCTGTACCAGAAAAATAGTTATCAGCCTTTGTATCACTTTTTCTAAATATCAGTTATGTTTGTATATCACCACAACTATCGGACCAATACAACGGTAAGTTGCAAGATAATAAAAAACCTGTTGATTAGGCTCAGATGCGCATTACACTGTTCGAAACCGGAAAGACCAGGGATCCATTTATCAGGGAGGGAGTTGAACTTTTCCGGAAAAGGGTGGTGAGGTATGCTCCATTCAGGATTGTCTCCATCCCGGACCTGAAAAACAGCAGGAACCTGACCATGAAAGAGGTACAGGATCAGGAGGGCGAACTGCTGTTGAAGCGCATCAGGCCGGGCGATTATGTGATGTTGCTTGATGAACGGGGGGATGAGTACAACTCCATTTCCTTTGCGGAGCATCTCAACAGTCTGGAAGGCAGGGTAAATCATCTTTGTTTTGTGATTGGCGGGCCCTACGGCTTTTCAGAAAAGGTGTACAGCAGGGCCCGGCAACAGCTCTCCCTTTCGAGGCTTACTTTCTCCCACCAGCTGGTAAGGCTTATTTTCATGGAACAATTATACCGGGCCTTCACCATCCTGAAAGGAGAGCCCTATCACCATGCATAAGGATTGATGATGGTAGTAAAAGGAGACCAAATACCGGAAAAAGGCAGGCAGCGCAGGATCGTCTTATTTGCTGCGGCCCTCTTTTTTCTGGTTGTGGCGATCTTCCTGGGAAGCCTGTATCATACTGAAGGATATCGCGGGAAGGATGTCCGGAATTTTGAAAAAGTACTTCACAGGAAGGAACGGGTGCTGAAGGAAGAGTTCCGGCAGCTGGAAGATCTGTTTACCGGGGAAGAGCCTGTCGCGGTGCTTGATGGGAAATCGGCCCGTTACCAGAAGTTGGGTGATCAGGGGATCTCCATATTTTATTATGAAAATGACACTTTGAAATACTGGTCGGATCATTCCATACAGGTACCAGCCCAATGGGAACCCCGCTTTGGTAAACATTTCATTTCGCTGCGAAATGCAGATTATGTTTCGGTGATAAGAGAAACCGACAGCGGCCGGTTGCTGGGTATGATAGAGATTAAAACCCACTATCCGTTCCAGAATGATTTTCTGATCAACAGATTTCAGCGGGATTTCAAACTGGACCCTGCTGTAACCATAGCGTTTCTTGAAGCCAATGGTTCGGAAGCCATCTACAACGATGAGGGGGTCTATCTCTTTTCATTCAATTTCGATGAAGTGGAAGAGACGGATAAACTGGAGCGTGCCCTGGGGGTGATCAGCCTGTTGCTTTTCTTTGCCCTGCTGCTGGCAGCTTTTTTCTCACTGGTAAAACACACCCCGGGCAGAAAAAGATATACCTGGATGGGATTGATAACCCTGCTGGTTGCCGGTACTGTCGTGATGATATTAAAATATGACCTCCCCTCCCTGTTTACGGGAACTGAACTATTCCGGCCGGATCTCTTTGCCAACCAGTACTTTCCGTCCCTGGGGGCATTGCTTGTGCTGACACTGGCATCGTTGGTCGTGGTGCTGCTCTATTGTCTTTACGGTAACCTGGAGAAGCTGCAACCCGGTGGGATAAGGCGTCTTGTTGCACTCATATTTTTTGCAGTTTCCGCCCTGTTGCTGTTATTGATCGAAAAGCTGATGGGTTCACTGGTCCTCGACTCCGGCATTTCATTCGAAGCGCACCGGGTAACCACTTTTACGGGCTATACGGTACTGGGACTGATGATCATAATCATCTGGTTCATCATGCTGGGGCTGGTAATTGATAAGGCCATTATTCTCTTTTCAGGTTCGACAACCGGTACACTGCTGACAGGAATGGCAGTCATGAGTGCAACCATGATTATCGCCCTGTTGTTCCCAGGTAATCTGGGTTCCTGGAGTGCGTGGGGTGCCAGCCTGCTGTTCCTGGGCGGGCATCTTTACCTGCGCTATCATCAGTCTGGTCGTATCCCTTTCTCGCGCTTCATTTTCCTGCTCTTCTTCATTTCAGTATTTATGACCCTCCGTTTTCAATATTTTAACCGGATAAATGTGGAGCAGCAGAAAGAGGTGGAACTGGTCAAACTCTCTTCGGAACATGATCCCGTGGCAGAGATGCTATTCAGTGAAATGTCAATGAGCATCCGGAGCGATACAGTCTTTGCACTTTACCTGAACCAGCCCTATATTGATATTGAAAAAGTGGTCAACCGCCTGGAGCGTAATTATTTTTCAGGGTACTGGACCAAGTATGACCTGCTGGTAACGGTTTGCAGGCCAAACGATTCGGTATACCTGGAGCCTCCCGTTGACGAAAGATACCATTGTTATACATTCTTCGATGAAATGATCCGGAAGAGCGGTATAGAGATCCCCGGCAGTGATTTCTATTTTCTGAATAACCTTAACGGACGCATCTCATACCTGGCTTCGATCCCTTATTTCCGGGCTGACAATGAACATCGTCTCTTTATCGAACTCGATTCCAAGATCCTGTCGGAAGAGCTGGGGTATCCCGAATTACTGCTGGATAAGAATTCCAGCTCGTTCTCCAGCTCGCATTTCTCATTTGCAAAGTATAACGGGGGACAACTGATCACCCAGCAGGGTGATTTTCCCTACCGGAGAAGCTGCCGTTTCTATACCAGTGGAAAAGCGGAGTTTGAAAAGATCACCCGTGAAAAATATGATCACAGTATCTACAACATGGATGACCAAAACACCATTGTCGTAAGTAGTCCCAGGGTAACGCTGGTGGACTATATGATATCGTTTTCTTACATTTTTGCCCTCAATTTTCTTTGGCTGAGCCTCATTTATATGCTTGCTGCGATGAAGCTTTCCAGGCCCGGCTTAAACTGGAATTTCAAGAACAGAATCCAGTACTCCATGGTGGGCATCCTTTTTCTCACCTTTCTGCTGATATGTTGGGGCACCATCTATTTCATTATTCAGCAATACAGGGTTAAGCACAACGATAATCTCAGGCATACCATGCGCTCGGTTTACATTGAACTGATCCATCAGCTGGAATACGAGGAGGACCTGGTTAACTGGTCTGCAGAGAACTACTACAACATGGATGAAATGCTGCGCAAGTTATCCAATGTCTTCTACTCGGATATCAATCTGTACGACAGGGATGGTTACCTGCTGGCTACTTCCCGTGCCGAAATCTTTGACCGCCAGTTGCTGAGCAGCCGCATGAACCGGCTGGTTTATGAAAATCTTACAACAGGAGAGGCCTCGGAATATATTCACAATGAACGGATTGGCAGGATGAAGTATATCTCTGCCTATATACCGTTGCTGAACAATGAGAACAAGTTTCTGGCCTACCTGAACCTGCCTTACTTTACGCAGTCAGGGGCACTTGCCAGGGATGTGACCAACCTGGTTGTGGCGGTGATCAATATTTATCTGATCTTCCTGCTGGTTACGCTGCTGGTAAGTGTATTGCTGGCCGACCGTATCACCCAACCTCTTCGCATGATCCAGAGCCGCATTGCCCAGGTGAGCCTCAGTAAGAAGAATGAGATGATCCGGTACGATCGTAACGATGAGATCAAAGGGCTGGTGGAGGAGTACAATTATATGGTCCAGGAACTGGAGCGCAGTGCCGGGTTGCTGGCGCAGTCGGAACGGGAATCTGCCTGGCGTGAAATGGCCAAGCAGATCGCCCATGAAATCAAGAATCCGTTGACTCCCATGAAGCTGAATGTTCAGCACCTGCAGCGGGCACTGGCAGCCGGGGAAGAGGATCCGGAGATGATTCAGCGGATCTCTGCCACCCTTATTGAACAGATCGATTCACTCTCTGCCATTGCCAATGAGTTTTCCGACTTTGCCAAGATGCCCAAAGCCAAGAATGTAAGGATTAACCTGGCAGTCAAACTGAAAAGCCTGCTCCGGCTGTTTGAGAACACTGAGAAGGCCCACATCAGCCTTGATCTGGGAGGAAATCAGAAAGTATATGTGGTTGCAGACCAC
>JANTFK010000011.1 GCA_024763595.1 Bacteroidales bacterium
CATTATTCAGTTGAAAAATGGCAGGTTGTTAATGCCTGTTTCCCTTCATAAAAGTCCGGGGGGGGTCTGGGGACCGAATTCCGGGAGAGGTACTATTTATTGTTATTCTTCTGATGACAATGGCCGCACCTGGAGAGGAAGCAAAGATGTTTCGAATCCTGATGGTGTCATATTACAGGAACCGGGTGTGATTGAATTGAAAAACAGTGATATTATGATGTTTATTCGTACAACTGAAGGAGTACAATATTTATCATTTTCAGAAGACAGAGGTGAAACATGGAGCGCCGCTGAGCCCAGCAACATTAAATCACCCTGCTCTCCGGCCTCAATAGCAAGAATTCCATCTACAGGCGACTTGTTAATGGTATGGAATAATAATGGAAAAGATCAAAAACGCACGCCATTTAACATGGCTATTTCTAAAGATGAAGGGAGAAACTGGGACAATACTAAAACGATTGAAAACGATCCCGATGGCTGGTATTGCTATACAGCTATCCATTTTACTGATAAAGACGTCTTATTGGGACACTGTGCAGGTAACCGTCCGAAAGGAACAGGCCTGGCTGTCACCCAGATCACAAAACTAGACCTGGATTGGATTTATAAATAATCACAAAAGAACATGAAAACTGGAGTAATCTATCAGAATCCTGCGCCTCATCTAAAAAGCATTCATGCCTATTTCCCTTCAGTTGTGGTTGCAGAAAATGGTGAGATGCTGGCAACAGTCGTTTTGGGAGAAGCTTTTGAAGCTGTTGATATGCACACTTTTCTATTTCGCTCAACTGACGCTGGTGCGACCTGGAAAAATGAAGGAAGGATTTACCCCGGTACACAGAACTATTTAACATCGGATTATGCCCGTATATCCCTGCTCCCCAATGGCGAACTGATCATACTTATGTTGCGTGCCGACCGGTCCATTCATCCGGATAATGGTCTGACAAACGCTGAGACACTGGGCTTTGTCCCTACCGAGTTTATCACTTTTCGCTCAAAGGATCATGGCCATACATGGAACGGGCCGGATGTAATCGATTCGCCATTAGGTAATACCCCGCTTGAGCTGTGTTCTCCCATAACTCCGGTGAAAGATGGCAGGTGTTTAATACCCACATCAACCTGGAAACATTGGGATGGAACAACCGCTGTTGGTTACAAGATGGGTGCGCTTGTTTCTCACGATCATGGTAAAAGCTGGCCGGAATATATCAATGTTATGGTTGATCCGAAGCAGGAAATCCAGTACTGGGAATCTAAAATAATTGAGTTATCAGATCATCGGTTGTTAACTGTTGCATGGGCTTACAATCACGTTACCAAAAAAGACCTTCCAAATCAGTTTGTACTGAGCAGTGATGGTGGTAAAAGCTGGTCAATACCACAATCCACAGGCCTTTCAGGACAGACCCTAACCCCGTCCCTGCTTGACAATGGTCGCATCCTCAGTGTTTACCGCCGAATGGATAAACCGGGACTCTGGGCGAATATATCCCGGATTGAAGATGACCGATGGATCAATGAAAGCAGTGAACCACTCTGGGGCCAGAATGTAGCTGGCCTGACCGGAGCAGGGGATAATATGTCACATTTATTCAATGTCTTAAAATTCGGTGCTCCCTGCATTACCAGGTTGCCGGATGGAACAATTTTCATCGCTTTTTGGGGTGAAGAGAAATGTATATCGGTGATTCGGTGGTTTAAATTAATGGGAGTTTAATAATGAGTTTCATTCACTTACGGCTAAAATCAATTCTTATCTTTTTGTTGATCATGCCCGGAGGACTTGTTCCTTTAGTAAATGCATGGTCTGTTGAAGATCCTCAGGCAAATGAAAGGCGGGAGCGCTGTCTTGAAATTCTTCACGAAGCCGTGGTTTCCGATGATAATTTCTGGATGAATGTTCATGCTGCGGAAGCGTTGATTTACAATGTTTATCCGGATGGTGTAGAAGCGTATTTTATAAGTCTGGAAGATGATCCGCGCAGCAATATGATCGGAATATCCCGGGTATTGGCAAGGTTGAACAAAAAAGATGCGGTGAAGTATCAAAAATATATCCATCAAATCCGGGATCTGTTTTTGAATTCGGATTCTCTGAACCAGAGAATTGGCGCACTGGAAAGCCTGGGGAAACTTGGTTACAGTGAACCCCTTCCTGAAATCCTGCGACTCGCCAAAGAAGGCGAAAGCGGGCTAAAAACATTTTCCCTCTGGATACTTGCAAACTCCGGCGATGTGCATGATGAAGACAGACTGGCTGAACTACTCAATTCAGAAGAACCGGGGGAGTATGGTTATGCAGCCTATGCATTGCGTTTTTTGGAGAATATTAGTTCTGATAATTATGCCCGTCTAGAAGCATGCGCAAACAGGCTTGCCAAAGATGCCCCAAGCAGGGTGTATGTTTTAAGTGCATTATTTGTTCATTCACCTCAGGAGCGTAAAAATATAACGAAAGCTGAGTTACTTGCTTATATACATGGTGATAAAAGTGAGCGGTATGAGGTTGGCCAGGCTCTCGCCATAAGCGGAACTGCATCAGATATTCAAATTCTCGAACAACTCCTTAACGATCCCGATATGGATGTACAGGTGAGTGCAGCCAATGCGCTTCTCAGGATCGAGCGCCGCACTAACCGGGGGTTACTTTGGCTGGACTGGACAGTGATGGTTCTTTACCTTTTTCTGATGCTTGGTATTGGGTGGTATTTTTTCAAGAAACAAAAAACCAGCGAAGACTATTTAGTCGGCGGGCGTCGAATAAATTCATTCGTTTCAGGTATTTCCCTGTTCGCCTCTTTTTTTAGCACCATCTCCTTTCTTGCTCTTGCAGGTGAAGTAATTAAGCATGGACCGCTCATTGTTATTGTTATGATCGTTAGTTTCCCTGTAATATATCTGATCACCGCTTATTTTCTCATTCCGTTATTTATGAAACTTCCCATAACGAGCGCATATCAAATCCTTGAAAAACCGCTTGGTCGTGGTGTTCGAATGGCTGGCTCTATTATTTTCTTGTTAACCAGGTTTGTATGGATGGCACTTTTGATTTTTCTCACTTCCAAAGCGCTTGTGGTCATGTTTGATTGGGACAACAGGTTTATTCTCTATATTTCACTACTTTCCGGAATCATCACAGTTATCTATTCAACCATGGGTGGGTTGCGCGCTGTGGTGACAACAGATGTAATCCAATTTTTCATCTTGCTGTTTGGGGCTGTGGTCACGATCGTATTTATAACGCTGGATATGCGGGGAACCGGAGGCTGGATTCCTGCCGAATGGGCGCCAAACTGGGACAAGCTTGTACTCTTTAGCTGGAGTCCTTATATACGCTTAACTATTGTTTTTACTTTTATACATACCATTAGTTGGTGGGTGAGTACTGCAGGCTCAGATCAAATGGCCATTCAGCGATTTATTGCCACCCGCGATGTTAAAGCGGCCCGGCGTACATTTCTGACTTCACAGATTGGAGAAAAGATACTTTTCTTTATTCTCATGTGTGTAGGTTTTGCGCTATTGGGATTTTATCGCACAAATCCAAACTTTATCCCGGATGGTAAAGATCTTATTACCGATGCAGATTTTCTCTTCCCACATTTTATTGCAAATCATCTTCCTGTAGGGATTGCTGGAATTGTGATTGCGGCGCTTTTCTCAGCGGCAATGTCCAGTCTTTCTTCGGGAATTAATGCAACGGCAGCCGTAATTACTACTGACATTATTCCCCGGTTGAGAATAAAAGTACAAAATATTGATAAGCTTAAACTGGCACGATGGAGTAGTGTTTTGATAGGATTGCTGGTGGTTGCCGTCAGTACTACCATGGAATATGTGCCGGGCAATATTACAGAAGTGACCGCTAAAACCAATGGCGTTTTTGTAGCCCCGCTTTTTAATCTGTTTTTCATGGCCCTGTTTGTGCGTTATGCAACCCCTTTCGGAACCGTAATGGGTTCAATTTACGGGATTGCTGTGGCCGTGCTTATTGCTTTTTGGGATCTGCTCACAGGTCAGCCCGGTGTAACATTTCTGTGGATTACACCGGCATCCCTTGTGGTTTCGGTGGGTTTAAGCATGCTTTTCAGCCTGATCCCTTTAAAGGGAAAGGGATGGAAAACTAATTTGGTATGGAGTATTATACTTATATGCCCGATTGTTTTGGGTTATCTGTTTATAGTGAATATATAACCTTAAGTCAATGGAGCCGGCATTTGGACTCTCCCAAAAATTTTTCTGAATCTTGCGCGCGCATTAGCTGAGTTTAAGGTTTCCCATAGCGAGCCGGGGGTTGCCGGGGGTTGCCGGGGGATGGCGAGCATAATTGGGATAACCGGCACTGATCTGCTGCTTCGGTCTGTAACACAGAAAAGTCAAAACGATTTATTGGGAACTCCAAAGCCCTTAATTCCTCCGGTCTTCAAGACCGATATCCTCACGGTATAGCACATAAACCCATGTAACTAAATCTTGAGCATTATGAAATACGGAGTAAACAGAGTGACGCTGGTAGGTAATGTGGGGGAGGACCCCAGGGTATCGGAACGGGACGGGGAGGCCTTTGTGGCTAACTTCCCCCTGGCAACCAATGAAGTATGGCGCGATAAGGAGGGTGAAGAGATACGCCGGACGGAGTGGCACCGGATCGTGGTTTGGAACAGGGCTGCTGCAATTGTAAAGCAGCATGTACACAAAGGAGATGCCCTCTACGTGGAAGGAAAGATCTCTACGAACAGTTGGGATGATAAGGAGGGGAATAAACATTACAGCACAGAGATCATCTGTGATAATTTCCTCTTCCTCTCACCAAAGAATGCAGAAACGCCCGTTGAGGCATAGCCTGCAGCTGGCCTTTCCCGGGTTGAACGGATCGGTTTAGTCCCTGTATTCCTCCAGGGGTGCGCAGGAGCAGACCAGGTGCCGGTCGCCGTAACCTTCGTTGATACGACTTACCGGAGGCCAGAATTTGTTCTCCGCGACCCAGGGCAGCGGGAAGGCGGCCCTGGCCCTGGAGTAGGAGCGGTCCCATTCATCTTTTAACAGCACCTCTGCAGTATGTGGTGCATTCCTGAGAACCGATCCTTCAGCATGTTGTTTACCTTCTGAGATATCCATGATATCCCTGTGGATATCGATCATGGCCTGAATAAAACGGTCCAGTTCGGCTTTTGATTCGCTCTCGGTAGGTTCCATCATCAGGGTTCCATGTACCGGGAAGGAGAGGGTGGGGGCATGAAAGCCGTAATCCATCAGTCGTTTGGCAATATCTGCTTCCGTGATACCAGCCAGTGCTTTGAATTTCCTGCAGTCGATGATCATCTCATGGGCCACAAAACCTTCGCTCCCGGTATAGAGAATGTCATAGTAATCCTTTAGTGATGCTGACACATAATTGGCGCTCAGGATAGCCATGCGGGTGGATTCGGTAAGCCCCTTCGCTCCCAGCATCCTGATGTAAGCGTGGGAGATGGCAAGCACACCGGCACTACCGTAGGGGGCTGCCGCTACACTGTGTATCCCTTTCATACCGCCAGTCTCCACCAGGGGATGGGATGGAAGGAACTCAACCAGGTGACTGGCTACGCTGATGGGCCCTACTCCGGGCCCGCCTCCGCCATGGGGGATGGCAAAGGTTTTGTGCAGGTTGAGGTGGCACACATCGGCTCCGATATGGGCCGGGCTGGTCAGGCCGACCTGGGCATTCATATTGGCTCCGTCCATATATACCTGTCCCCCGTGATCATGAACGATCCCGATAATTTCCCGGATATTATCTTCAAAAACCCCGTGGGTGGAGGGGTATGTGATCATGATGGCAGAGAGTGCCTCACTGTGGGTTTCAGCCAGGTCTTTCAGGTGGGCAGTATCGATATTCCCCCTGTCATCACAATTTACCACTTTCACATCCAGTCCGGCCATTACCGCACTGGCTGGATTTGTCCCGTGGGCCGAGGCGGGGATCAATACCACATTCCGCCGTGCATCGCCCCGGTCCCTGTGATAGGCCTGGATGACCATAAGCCCGGTATATTCTCCGGTTGCACCCGAGTTGGGTTGAAAGGAGATGGTCTCAAAACCGGTTATCTCTTTCAGATAGTATTCCAGTTCATTGATCAGCTGGTGGTAGCCCTCAGACTGGTTGATGGGTACAAAAGGATGAAGCGAGGCAAATTCAGGCCAGCTCACGGCCATTAACTGGGAGACGGCATTCAGTTTCATGGTACAGGATCCAAGGGAGATCATGGAGTGGGTCAGGGAAATATCCTTTTTCTCCAGCATTCTGATGTACCGCATCATATCGGTCTCTGACCGGTAAAGCTGAAAGGTCTTCTGAAGCAGGAACGGGCTTTTCCTGAGAAATACCTGGTTGAATGCGATGGCAGGTTCCAGTTCCTCCATGAGGTGGATACCTTTTTTGACGTTTATGGAAAAGATCTCCAGGATCTGGTTCAGTTTTTCCTCATCTATAGTCTCGTCGGTAGAGAGCTGCACAAAATGATCATCCGGATAGTAGAAGTTGACCAGATGCTCTTCAGCAATTTCCCTGAGACCGGCTGAGGATGTGCCTTCCGGCATCCGGATCAGCAGTGTGTCAAAAAAGTCCTGGTGAACCACGTCATATCCGAGCTCTTTCAACCGGGATGCCAGGTAAGCAGCTCCCGTATGGATATTGGATGCTATCCGCTTTAATCCTTCGGGCCCGTGATAGACGGCATACATCCCTGCCATGCTGGCAAGCAGTGCCTGGGCGGTGCAAATATTGGAAGTGGCCCTTTCCCGTTTGATATGCTGTTCGCGTGTTTGCAGTGCCATTCGAAGGGCAGGTTTCTCGTTTACGTCAATGGAGATACCGATGATACGTCCGGGGATATTCCTTTTATAGCGCTCACTGGTAGCAAAATAGGCTGCATGCGGTCCGCCAAAAAAGAGGGGGATCCCGAAACGCTGGGTAGATCCCACCACCACATCTGCACCCCACTCCCCGGGAGGCGTAAGCAGGACCAGGCTCAAGAGATCTGCTGCTACAGCCACTGCAATCTCCTTTTCATGGGCCGACCCGGTAAACATCCGGTAGTTCCTGATCTCCCCGTCGGCAGCCGGATACTGGATAAGGGCTCCAAACAGGGTGTTGTCCAGCTCAAACTCGTTGTATGAATCAAAAACAAGTTCAATGCCCAGCGGTTCGGCTCTGTTCATCAATACATCTTTTGTTTGCGGGAAGATGTTGTTGTCCACGAAGAACCTGGTTCTGCCTTCCTTCACAGCCTGACGTGGACGGGCATGATAGAGCATGATCATTGCTTCGGCAGCAGCAGAGGATTCGTCCAGCAGCGATGCATTGGCTATTTCCATACCTGTGAGGTCCATCACCATGGTCTGGAAATTGAGGAGGGCTTCCAGTCTTCCCTGTGAAATTTCAGCCTGGTAAGGTGTGTATGAGGTATACCAGTTCGGGTTTTCCAGGATGTTGCGCTGGATGACCGGCGGGAGTATGGCATTGTAATACCCCAGTCCCAAATAAGTCCTGAATAATTTATTTTTGCCCGCAATCTCCCGCATCTTGGACAGGTAAGCGAATTCATCCAGCGGCTCGGGGAGTTTCATGACCGGGTTGTTCAGAATGGCTGAAGGGACAGTCCTGGCCACCAGCTCGTCTAAAGTAGTTACGCCGATTGTATCCAGCATTTCACGGATCCCGGGCTCCTTGGGACCTATATGACGTTGACTAAATTGATCAGATTTCATACGGCAACAATATGTTGATTGGAAGCGCAAATATACTGAATGAAGTGAGGAAACGGGTTCATCTGAACCATGTTATTGAACCATGGTCAGAAATGGGTTGTCCAGGCTTTCTTCACCAATGGTGGAACTATCCCCGTGTCCCGGATATACAATGGTTTCGGGAGGAAGGGTCAACAGCCTGTTCCGGATCGATGCAATCAATGTGTCGTAGTCGCCTCCCGGTAGATCGGTTCGCCCGATACTCCCTTTGAAAAGCGCATCACCTGTGATCACAAATCCCCCGTCAGGGGAATAAAAGGAGAGACTTCCGGGGGAGTGTCCCGGTACGTGCAGCATCAGCAGTTCATTATCGCCGATATGGATTGTGCCATTATCTTCCAGCAGCTGGTCAATGCCCGAAAATGGCTCCACAACTAAACCGTACATATCCCCCATCAGGGGAACATTGTTCACCACTTCTTCCTCCAGTTTGTGAGCACTGAAAGGGCAATGGTACCTGTGTTGTACATGTTGTACCCCCAGCATGTGATCCACATGGCAATGGGTATTCACCTGCCCGGTTACCTTCAGCCCGTTATCCGAAATGACACGGTCAAAATCCCGCTTCTCATCGGGTGTATAACATGCCGGATCAACCACCAGGCAATGTCCGGCATCGTCCCGTACAAGGTATGTATTAACCTGAAACGCATTGTATACGTATGCTTCAATATGGATCATGTTATTTGTTTTTACCCCGCAACAGCGGTACAAAGGAGAAGTAACCATGTTCGCTGCGTTCAAAATGATCCGCTGTTTCCCTGACTACCCGGATCATTTTCTGTCCGAAACGGTCTCCTTCGGGAAGTACCAGGATACCACCTTCACTCAGTTGATCAAGCAGGGACCGGGGAACTTCAGGAGCTGCTGCGGTGACCAGGATCCGGTCGAAAGGAGCATAGGCGGGCAATCCTTCATAGCCATCCCCGTAAAAGAACAGAGGTTTGTAGTTCAGGTGGCCAAGTGTTTTCTGCGCATCCAGGAATAATTGCCGCTGCCTTTCTATGGTATATACCCTGGCACCCAGTTCAAGTAACACTGCGGTCTGGTATCCCGATCCGGTACCCACCTCCAGCACTTTCAGATGGGGCCTTACTTCCAGCAGTTCTGTCTGAAAGGCCACCGTATATGGTTGGGAAATGGTCTGGCCCGCTGCAATGGGGAAGGCTTTGTCGGTATACGAAAAATTGATAAAGCCACTGTCCATGAAGAGGTGCCTGGGTACCTTTCCCAAGGCTTCCATCACAGCTTCATCCCTGATCCCTTTCGACCTGATCGTTTCTATCAGTTTCTTTCTTAAACCTTTGTGCCTGTAATTATCAGTTTTCTCCATATCAACTGTTAAATATAATTGATATTCTTGAACATTCCGGGTCATTTTTTTGTCTGTTAAGGCAATTATTATGGGCCGGTTGCAGTTATATATTGCAGAGGTCGACTTTTGAATGAAGAATTACAGGTTTCAGCGGATTCTTTACATAACATTTGACTTTCTTGCTGCTTCTGCGGCATGGATGTTGTTTTACATGTTCCGGAAGGTTCAGATTGAACCCCAGGTATTCGGGGTCGATGTACCTATTACACTCGGATCGCGTTTCTGGGCGGGGGCTATCGGACTCCCTTTTGTCTGGATCATGTTCTATTATTTCACCGGTTTTTACCAGTCTGTTTTTCACCGTTCCAGGCTGGATGATTTTATCCGCACCTTCATGACTTCATTGCTGGGAGTGATCGTCATTTTCTTTCTCCTGATCCTGGACGACACGATCATGGATTATACCAATTATTACAGTCTGTTCTTTACGCTGTTCATGCTCCATTTTACTTTCACACTGTTTCCCAGGATGATTATAACCAGCCGTACTGTCAACAGGGTGCACCAGCGAAAGATCGGGTTTAAAACAGTCATGATCGGAAGCAATGAAAATGCGGTGGATGTATATCGTGATATCCTGGAACAGAGAAGATCAAGCGGACATGAGATTCTCGGGTTTATCAATGTTCACCAGAAGGAGCATTACCAGTTACAGGATCATATTAAGCACCTGGGAGGACATGAGAATATGGAAGCTATTTTGCGGCAGTACCACGTGGAGGAGGTGATCATAGCCCTGGAACCCTCGGAGCATGGCAAGATCGGTGATATTGTGAACCGTCTCTCCCTGATGGATATCCGGATCAGTGCTATACCGAGTATGACAGATATCCTCACTGGAAAAGTCAAAAGCACCACCATATTCGGTACGCCGTTGCTGGAGGTTAGCCATGAACTGATGCCTGCCTGGCAACAAAATGTAAAACAGTTACTGGATATCATACTGGCTATTCTGGCACTGATCCTTTTAATGCCACTAAACATCTTTTTGGTTATCGGTGTGCTCCTTTCTTCACCGGGCCCCATCTTTTATAAACAATACCGCCTGGGTAAATTTGGCAAACCTTTTAAGATATATAAGTTCCGTTCCATGTACCATAATGCGGAGGAGAACGGGCCGGAGCTTTCTTCCAGGCATGATCCCCGTGTTACCGGGTTCGGACAGTTCATGCGGAAGCACCGGTTGGATGAGATCCCCAATTTCATCAATGTACTGAAAGGAGACATGTCACTGGTGGGCCCGAGGCCCGAACGGGAATATTTTATTGACAAGATCATAGCTGAAGCACCGCATTATATCCACCTTCATAAAGTTAAACCGGGGATCACTTCCTGGGGGCAGGTTAAGTACGGCTATGCTGAGAATGTTCAGGAGATGATCAAACGGCTCAGGTATGATATCCTTTATATCGAGAATATGTCACTGTTTGTTGACCTGAAGATCCTCTTTTATACAGCCATTACCATTGTCAGGGGAAGGGGCGTGTAACCCCCCTGTTCCTCCGTTATTTTAATCCCCTGCCGACCAGCAATGGTTCAATGGTAGGTGCTTTGCCCCTGAAATTCAAATACATCTCCATCTCTTTCACCGAGCCTCCTTTCTCCAGAATGTTTTTCCGGAACGATGTGGCTGTGGCCCTGTCATACAGGGAGGTTTCCAGGAATGCATTAAAGGCATCCTTATCCAGCACTTCGGACCAGATATAGCTGTAGTAGCCGGCCGAATATCCACCCGAAAAAATATGCTGGAAGTAGTTGGACCTGTATCTTGGAATGATTTCAGGGATGAGCCCGATCCTGTCCATGGAGGCTTTTTCAAATCTGTTGGGGGCGATATCCGATGCATCCGTCAGGGTATGGTAATCCATATCCAGTACCGATGCTGCCAGGTATTCCACAGTGGCAAATCCCTGGTTAAATTTACCGGCAGCCTCAAGCTTCTCCACCAGTTCATCGGGGATCGGCTGGCCCGTATCATAATGTTTTGCATATGATCTCATTACATCCGGGTGTTCCGCCCAGTTTTCCATGATCTGGGAAGGAAGTTCCACAAAATCGGTAGCAACCGCTGTACCCGAGGTAGTCATGTATTTACAACGGGACAGCATGGAGTGCAAAGCATGTCCGAACTCATGAAAAAGCGTGCGGGTTTCATCAAAACTGAGTAAAGCCGGTTTATCCCCCGTGGACCTCGTGAAATTCATGACGATCATGTGTACGGGTGCAATGCGCCTGCCATCCTTTACATGGGCTTTCCGGATGCCGGAACTCCATGCCCCGCTTCGCTTGCCCGGCCGGGGGAAAAAATCCATGTAGATAATGCCCACGTGCGATCCGTCTGCCTCTTTCACTTCGTAGGGCATCACCTCTTTGTGATAGACAGGCAGGTCCTCTCGCATTTCGAAGGTGAGGCCGTAAAGCTTATTCACTACCTGGAAAAGACCCGCTTTTACAGTTTCCAGGCTAAAATAGGGCCTGATCTCTTCCTCATTCAGGTCATACTTTTCTTTGCGGATCTTTTCTGCATAGTACCACCAATCCCATGATTCCAACTGGAAACTATTGCCTTCTTTCCTGATCATTTCCTGCATCATGGCTGCCTCCTCCCTGGCTTTTTTCAATGCCGGTTCCCAGATCTGCATCAACAGGTCATACACCTTTTCAGGTGTTCCTGCCATGCGTTCTTCCAGCACATAATCTGCATGGGTATCATATCCAAGCAGGTTGGCACGTTCAATACGAAGCTGTAATATCTCCGTGATATTATCGTTGTTATCATATTCATTGCCAGTATTACAGCGCATATACATTGCCTTGTAGATCTTCTCACGAAGTTCCCGGTTCTCTGCATACTGTACGAAAGGGATCCAGCTGGGTTTATGCAACGTGAAGAGCCACTGACCGGGATAACCGGCTGCAGCAGCTGCTTCGGAAGCTATAGAACGCACCGGCTCCGGCAGTCCCGCCAGGTCGTCTTCATTGTCAATCAAAAGCTGGTAGGCATTGGTTTCTGAGAGCAGGTTGTTCCCGAATTCAAGGGTGAGCATAGAGAGTTTTTCATCGATCTCCCTGATGCGCTCTTTCCCCTCTTCATCCAGGTTGGCTCCTCCTCTCACAAAGCGTTTATAGATCTTCTCAAGGACCCTGGTCTGCTCGGCATCCAGGTCCATGTTCCCCTGGTTCTGGTATACGGTGCGGACCTTCTCAAACAGGGCCGGATTAAGCATCATATTGCTTTTATGCGCAGAAGTGATGGGTACCAATACCCTGGCAATGGAATCTATTTCGTCGCTGGTTTCAGCGGAGCGGAGATTGGAAAATACCCCGTCAACTCTCCTCAGAATTTCTCCGCTCATATCAAATGCTGCAATGGTATTATCAAATGAGGGGGGGGCTTCATTGGCGATTATCGCTTCTATCTCATCTTCCTGCTGGCGTATACCTTCCTTGAAAGCAGGTATAAAATGTTTATTCTCAATGATATCAAACGGGGGGACACCAAAAGGTGTTTCATAGTCTGCAAGAAATGGATTCATGAGATGTTTATTTTTTTGGGTACAGCCACTCATGAGGGCCGATGCAATCAAAACGATCAGTATATTTTTTTTCACGATTTAATGAAGTTGGTTGATGATAACTATAATTAAGAAGGGCTGCCATGTCGAGTAGCAGCCCTTCAGGCAGAAACCTAAAGATTTTGATAATGGTGAAATTGCCTACAACCGGTCAGAACGGATACTAGATCTCGTCTGTTTCAACAATCCTTCCAAGGATATCAGCGTAAGGCATCATCAGATACTCTTTACCGTTGTATTCCAGTTCAGTGCCTGAAAAATTCTTGTAGAAAACCACATCGCCTACTGATATTTCAGGATCTTCGATCCCGCTTATAGCCAGTACTTTGGCAAATTGAGGTTTCTCCTTGGCGGTATCGGGAATGATGATCCCCGAAGCTGTTTTCTCTTCTGTTGCTTCAATCTCCAGAAGCACATGCTGATTGATTGGTTGTAACTCTTTCATTTTAATTTGAATTTTAGGTTTACTACTATACAAGTCGAATTCACTGTATTTCTAAAAGCTGATTAATCCGGGCTTTGTCAAAACCCACAATCATCTGTCCGTTTATTTCAGTTTGCGGTACACCCTGCTGACCGCTTTTCTTTACCATCGCTTCAGCAGCAGCGGTATCTGCTGCTACATTTATTTCCCTGTAGTGAACCTGATGCTGGTCAAAATATTTCTTCAGGGTATTGCACCATGAACATGTCGGGGTTGTGTAAACGGTTATCCGTTTTACCGGCTTGCCATCTTCATGGGCCACAGCCCCGATCTCCTTTCCGGCAAGTATGGAACCGTAGGCCGACTCTGTCTGACAACCCTTGATGATATTTACCACTTTCCCCTTTTCAAATACCACCAGGCTCGGGGCACTTTTTACCTCCAGTCTGGGATGTATATCTCTTACATCATTTACATCGGCTGTATAGATAGCATAAGCATCTCCGTTTGCAACAATTTGAATGCGTTGCAAAGCACAATCGCTTTGTGCTGACCCTCCTTTATACAACAGCAGGAAAGACCTGTCATTGTTTGCTACTCCTTCCTCAAGCTCTCTATAAGACTTTACAGTTGTTATTTTGTTCATCTTTTTCACCTTTTTTTAAAGAATGCAAAGAAACTACAGGGCACTTTATTAAACTGTAACTTTAGTCACACAAAGGGGAGTAATCTATCCTGCCCCTGGACATGGAAATCAGCCCCTTCTTCTCCATTTGTTTCAGCAGCCTGGAAATGACCTCTCTGGAACTGTTCATGGCCAGTGCCACTTCCTGGTGCGAACCTTCAAAAATCCTTGACCCGGAAGAGCGGAACCGGTCGTAAAAGAACTTTACCAGCCGCTCATCCAGTTTCATGAAAGCGATACTGTCCAACGCATTGAGCAACTCATCAAAGCGCATCTGCATGGAGTGCATCACATACTCTTTCCAGGTCTGGTACATGCTCATCCAGCTATCCAGCATTTCGACCGGTACCAGGATAGCAGCGGTGTGTTCTATTGTGATGGCTTTAACCCTGCTTCTTGTACGGTCCATGCAACACACCAGCGAAACGGTACACACCTCCCCGGGCCTGAGATAATAAAGCAATAACTCGTTGCCCTCATCATCGGTCCTGCAAACCTTGATCAGCCCCGATATGACGATGGGGAAAGACCGGATATACTGATCTTCACGAATGAGTTCCTGGTTTGAATCAAACTCCCTGTATATTCCGGTTTTGCTGATGGCGGTCCTGAGCCCCGATTCAAAAAACGGGAAACGCTTCTTTACAATCTCCTCTATTATCATACAGATCCGGAATTTTTTGCGAAGATAGAAAGATTCTGGAAATTATAGATGAAGTTATGATAATCTCACTCCTCAGTCTCCTTCCGGACCTGCTTTAGCTTGCCGATTGCTTTCATCAGGGAGACTTCCGGTTCAATGATATTGTGGATTCCCCAGAACAGGGGGTCAAACCCGAAGGGCTCATAGGTTAATATCTCATTGGATCTGACACGTTCGGAACGGTGGATCTTCAGTCGCTGTCCCGGGATCAGTTCCGTTATGGCCATTTCGATGGTGATCCGGTACCTTGAGCCGATCCACCTGCGTTTTTTACGAATTCTCATCTCTAATTCGGCCCGTACCTGGCTCATGTAATACTTTCCGTTTTCGGGCCTGTAATCCACATGGTACCTGGCCAGCATGGGCCTGATATGAAGGGCCGGGGAGCGGCTGACCAGGAACAGCCCGGGCTCTTTACGTATCTGTTCGGGGTCGTACTCAAAATCAGCAGCAACGATGGCAAGGGTTTCATAATCCAGATAGAGACGGCCGTTAAAAAGCAATCCGGGAACATTGCTTTTCTGGTTAAAGCTGATCACATAGACCAGCTTATCTCCATAACTCATCATATCGGTGTATTCAAGGTCATACAGGTCCGGAAACTCATCGGACAGAAAATCGGGCCGGTTTTTGATGATATCCAGGTTCACCGCTGTGAGAATACCCGATTGCAATTTGATCAGAACTGTGTCCCCGGCAGTAATGTCGATAATCTTTCTTCTTTTTCTGATGCGTACCTGATCGTTGGAAGTATAATTGATATAAGGACTTTTGGCCACATCCAGTATGGCCTCCGAATAGACCATATAGTGATCATTTCGCTTTACAGACTCCCTGTAGAAAGCCTGCATGGTGGAGTGGTCACCGGGATAATTCTCCGGGATCCGCCCGATGGCTTCAGACAGTAACAGATGCGGATCATGATAACGGATGATCACCTCCTGCAGCGGGATGATCTCTTTGTCCATGTGTATTGTCAGGTCATCCCGGATGGGGTATCTGACCGGAAGAAAGAGCTTGCGGTAGCCCATATTCGAGATAACCAGCATGGGATCGGCCAGGTTGGCGGGGATCTTGAACGAGAACCGCCCCTCATGGTTTGTGATGGTACCCAGACTGGTTCCAAACAGGGTGATGGTAGCAAACGGGAGTGGTTTTCCTGAACGGCTCTCCAGGATGATACCCCTGATAAGCGCACGGTGTACAGTATCCGATATGGGTGCCGGCAGGGTTCTGTTCTTCTGAAAAATGACAATATTGCGATCGACCACCCGGTAATCCAGTGTGGTATCCTGCAGCAGTGAGTCCAGCACCTCTTCCAGCAACAGGTGGCTTACTTTGAACCTGACCCTCTTGTTACCCTGGATCAGTGCAGAATTGTACGTAAAGTGGTAACCGGTCTGTATGGCGATATCATCCAGAATCTGATGGATGCTCCTGTTTCGGGAAGAGAGTGAGATAGCTGTTTCAGGAAGCCTGTTCTGGCTTAAAACGTGTGTGGCAAAAAGCAACAGGATAAAAAAAAGAGGTGTGCCGGGACTATGACAGACAGATGCTGATCCTCTTTTCTTTAATCCCATATGTCCCTGTTAATTGGTCAGGTAATAGCCTTCCTTCTTACTGGTTACCGTCAGTCCAAAAGCTGTGCCAATGGTTTCAAGAATGGCATCGATGGACTGTCCCTGGTAGGAGGTGGTAATTTTCAAATCGATCAGTGCAGACCTTTCGGCATGAATTTTTACATGGTATGCATCTTCCAGTTCTTTGAGTACCTCCATCAGTTCCGCATCTACAAATTTAAAATCTTTTGTTTTCCATGAAAGATAATTGGGATTATCCTGTTGTAACCTGGTGAGTTCCCTGTTACGGGCAAAAACCATTTCCTCCGGTTCCAGTGTAATGGATTGTCCCGATTCCTCCAGGGACAACCTCACTTTCCCGCTCTTTACATAGACTTCAACACCGGATGAATGGTTATGTTGTTTGATATTGAATGAGGTCCCTAGTACTGAAACAACCACTTTCCCGGAATGAACCGTAAACGGGTTTACAGGATCTGACATCACCTCGAAAAATGCTTCGCCTTTTAGCGTCAGGGATCTTTCCTGGTTGAAATACCGGGAATAGGTGACCTCCGATCCTTTATTGAGAAATACCCTGCTTCCGTCAGGAAGGTTCACGGTTAATACCCCCTCCCCGGCATACCGGGTTTCCTGTGGATTGCCGTCATTGTTTTTCAGCAAGCCCGTATACAGCGCAGCCCCGATGGTGATTACAAGGATGATCGCAGCAGCTATCCTGATTGCCGGCGCGAACGACCTGGCTGCCGGTTCAAATGGTTGCTTCTCCAGGAGGCCATCTGCTTTAAACCGGTTATGCAGCCTGTTCCATGCTTTAACAGCATCCCAGTTTTCATCTGAAGGATTCCTGTCAAAGTATTTCCAACGCTTTTCCATAGTCTTCAATGCTCTGTTTTTTTTCCTGTCTCTCTTCAATTCATTCATGAAAGCGATCTCCTCTTTCATGCTCATCTCCCCGGCCAGGTACCGGGCATGCTGAATCTCCGTCTTTAACCTATTCCTGCTCATATTTCCTGATACTGTTTCGCAATGCTTTCAGTGCTTTTCCCATATTCGCCTCCACTGTTTTTTCCGAAATGGACAACTTTTCGGCTATCTCCCTGTATTTTAACCCCTCGTAACGGTTTAACCGGAATATCTCCCTGGTTCTCTCCGATAAGCAGTCCAGGGTGTGAGCAAGCAATGCTGTGACCTCATCCAGCTGTAATATCTGGGAGGGGTCGGGTGCATCCGTCGCCGGTTCGGTCCCGGCACCATCCTCCATCAAATATTCCCTGCGGAACCTGCGCAGATACATCATGCCGTTATTAAACGTGGCACGGTAGAGGTATGCATACAGGCTCCGGGTAATATGAAGCGTTTCCCTGTTCTTCCAGATGTTGTAGAACACCTCCTGTACCACCTCTTCCGCGATCCCTTTTTGGCCCACCATCCCCCTTGCATAACTGCACAGGTCCGCATAATAACTATGAAATAGCTTCTCAAAGGAAACAATGTCCCCTTTCCGGATCTTACGTAACTGCTTTTGTTCTTTCAGGCGCATGTATCAACAATAAATACAGTGCTTTTTCTCATCTGTTTCGTTTCAGGTATTTCCTGTTCAGCCGTCTGATGGCACTTTCAATGGACTGGTCCGGTTCAATCACGTTGTATCCCTCCCAGAATCCCTGGTCAAAAAAGACATAGACTTTTTCATTCATCACATCGTTGCTTTTGAACCGCTCCCTGGCAGCAAATTTCTCAATGCCTTCATATGTCCGGTCCGTAATGGCCAGTTCCGACATGGTGGAGTAGGTGGTGTTGAAAAGTTTCTTCTTCCAGTTTACCTTGAACTTTACCTCTGCACGCGCATAGCTGAAATACCACTGTTCATCTTCAATGGTATACTTGGTACGGTATGCGGCTCTTTCAGGGATAATACGCATCCCCATGGGTTTCCGCTGGATAAAAAGCCTGGCAGCCTGTTCCTTGTTTTCAACATTGAGTTCAAATTCAGCTTCGGAAATGGCAAGTTTCTCCATGTCGATATAGAGCCGGCCCCTGTAGAACGGATAGTCCACGTTCGTTTTCTGCATAAATGTGACCACGTAATGCAGCTGGTCATTAATGCTGATCACATTATTCAGATGGAAGTCGTAAATCTCTGAATAATCCTCCGATAGCAGGATGTAGGGATTCTTTACGATATCCATGAGGATGGTTGTGTTGGGTCCGCCCTCTACTTTGAAAAGAACTGTATCCATTTTCTCCACGTCAGCACTCTTCCTCCCTTTGAAAAGTTTTACCTGGTCCACCTGAAAATCGCTGGTGTAACTCCCTTTATAGATATCTACCACAGCTTCTGAGATGGAGACATAGCTTCTTCCCCGCAGGATGGTCTCACGGTAAAATCCCCGCATCATCATGGGTTTCGTGCTGTAATTTTCCCGGATATTAGCCAGCACATTCGCGATGATCGCCTGCGCATCCTCTGGTCTTACGGTAATCTCTCTGAGTTGTACGATTTTCGTGTTAAGGTAGATGAAAAAGGTGCGGTTCTCTTTGAACTTGTCAAGCGGTACAAATTTGTTTTTATAACCGATATAAGAGATTTTCAGTTGTTTAATATCCGCATCACGTGGGATCTTGATGGTAAAATTCCCATCGATATTCGTCACTGTAGCCACGTTGCTACCCACGGCTTCAATGGTTGCAAAAGGAAGGGTGCGCCCCGTTCCGGCATCTGCCACCCTGCCAAGATAGGTTTGATAATTGATGGTGTCGGACAGATCATCCTCCATTACCGGAGCTGCCAGGAGCGGACTGTTGAATAAGCAGGCTGCCAGTATGAGCCAGGCACCCTTCATCATT
>JANTFK010000012.1 GCA_024763595.1 Bacteroidales bacterium
TTTTTAAGGCACCCATCGCGGGGATTGTGTTTGCCCTGGAGGTGATCATGCTGGATCTGACCATGTGGGCCATCATACCGTTGATGGTTGCTTCAGCAACTGCGGCACTAACTTCCTACCTGTTTCTGGGTCAGAATGTGCTCTATCCTTTTCATGTGCAGGAAACTTTTCAGATGGGCCATATCCACTTCTATCTGATCCTGGGTGGACTGGTGGGGTTCTTGTCGGTTTATGCTATCAAGAGCTATAGCTGGATCACGGAGCTGTTCGAAAAGATTAACAGTCCATGGAGGCGGTTGCTGCTGGCCGGTGGTTTTCTGGGAGTGATCATTTTTCTCTTTCCCTCGCTTTACGGGGAAGGGTATGAGGTCATCAACCTGGGATTGAGGGGCGATTATCTGCATCTGTTTGAAAATACTTTTTTTGAAGGGTGGAGCCGGACCTTTATCCTGGTGGTATTTTACATGCTGTTGATTATCGGGATGAAAGTGATCGCCACCACCCTTACTTTTGCAGCCGGGGGAATAGGAGGTGTATTTGCCCCGTCGCTTTTTATGGGTGCCAATACGGGGCTTCTGTTCGGACTGGTGCTCACCCGAGTGGGGGTCGATGTCTCTGTAAGTAACATGGCACTGGTTGGAATGGCCAGTATGATTGCCGGTGTGATCCATGCACCACTGACAGCGATTTTCCTGGTGGCCGAGATTACAGGGGGGTATGAACTCTTTTTTCCCCTGATGCTCGCCTCTACCATCTCTTATGGAACAACCCGTTATTTTGCGAAGAATTCCGTCTATACCATGCAGCTGGCCAAGCGGGGAGAACTGATGACCCATCATAAGGACCGCAATATTTTGCTGATGATGAAAGTCTCCAACCTGATTGAAACCAACTTTAAAACTGTCAGGGAGGATGATACCCTCAGGGACCTGGTAAAAGTGATTACTACCTCCAGCCGAAATATCTTTCCGGTGGTGGATGAACATAATTACCTGAAAGGGATTGTCAAGCTGGATAATATCCGGCATATCATGTTTAACCAGGAGATGTATGATACTACCAGGGTCAGCGACCTGATGATCACCCCGGAATGGACCATCGAGAATACTGATCAGATGGAAGAGGTGGCCAGGAAGTTTACAGAAAGCGGACGCTATAACATTCCTGTATTGCAGCGTGGTAAATACCTGGGTTTTGTGTCCCGTGCCCGTGTATTCTCATCTTACCGGGAAATGCTCAAACAGTTTTCTGACGATTAAGGCTTTTAAAATTATTCTAAATTTCCCTGCTCCCCGCCTGACAACCGTTCCGGCACAGATTATTTAATTATGTTTGTGTGGTTCACCAACCAGTTTTCCTATGCCGAGTTTTGTTATCAATGAAAAATGTGATGGTTGTAAAGCACAGGATCGCACAGCCTGCCAGTATATCTGCCCAAATGACCTGATGGTGCTTGACAGGGAGAAAAACAAGGCCTATAACAGGGCTGTGGATATGTGCTGGGAGTGCTACAGTTGTGTTAAGATTTGTCCCACCCAGGCCATAGAGATAAGGGGCTATGCCGATTTTATGCCCCTGGGTGGTGTGGTACAACCACTGAGAAGTACAGACTCCATCATGTGGTCGGTGAGATTTCGTAACAGGGCTGTCAAGCGCTTCAAGTTTCCCATACGTACTTCTCCCGAAGGCTCCATTGAACCAGATGCCGGGTTTGAGACCGGGACGGATGACCTGAAAGGGCCGGGATTGAGAACAGAACCGGATTCGCTGGGAACATCGCTGTTCACCAGATAAACTCCGGCCAAAAATTGAAAATCAGAAAAAATGAATGCAGATAGTTTTGAAACGGTCGTCGTGGAAACCGATCTCCTGATCCTGGGTGGAGGTATGGCTGCATGTGGAGCAGCCTATGAAGCTTCCCACTGGGCCAAAAAACATAACCAGCGGGTAACACTGGTGGACAAGGCAGCCATGGAACGAAGCGGGGCAGTTGCCATGGGACTCTCCGCCATCAACCTCTACCTGGGCCTGAAGGATGGACGCAACAGTGTGGATGATTATGTGCAGTATGTGAAGAACGACCTGATGGGAATTGCCCGGGATGATCTGGTAGCCAATATTGCCAGGCATGTGGATTCATCGGTACACCTGTTCGAAAAGTGGGGACTGCCCATATGGAAAGATGAGGATGGCAGGTATGTGAACGAGGGGAGGTGGCAGATCATGATCCACGGTGAAGCCTATAAAAATATTGTGTCCGAGGCGGCAAAAATGGCCCTGAAAGAGTTGGGAGAACATGGGAGCTATTATGAACGTATTTTCATTACCGAGCCTGTCATGGTTGATGATCGTTGCGTGGGGGCCGTCGGATTCAGCGTACGGGAGAACAAGTTCTACCTGTTCAAGGCAAAAGCGGTGCTGGATACCATGGGGGGTGCAGTCCATATTTTCCGTCCCCGGTCGGTGGGTGAGGGACTGGGAAGATCGTGGTACCCACCCTTTAACAGTGGGGCAAGTGCCTATTTCACACTGAAGGCAGGTGCTGAAATGACCTGCCAGGAGGTGCGGTTTGTACCGGTGCGTTTCAAAGATTCGTATGGTCCTGTGGGTGCCTGGTTCCTGCTGTTTAAATCAAAGGCAACCAATGCAAAAGGGGAGGATTATATGGAGACACGTGCGGCCGAACTTGAAAACT
This sequence comes from Bacteroidales bacterium, assembly GCA_024763595.1. Taxonomy (GTDB): domain Bacteria; phylum Bacteroidota; class Bacteroidia; order Bacteroidales. Next base: position 2,696 of record JANTFK010000012.1, read on the forward strand.
GGGCTCCGTACGGAACAGCCAGACCGACTCCGGCGAACCTTCGTAACTACCTGATGTTAAAGGAAATTGAAGAAGGTAACGGTCCCATATACATGCGCACGGACGAGGCCATCAGGGAGATGGTAGCACAAATACCGGATGAAAAGGAGGCCAGGAGAAAAATGAAAGAGCTGGAATCGGAGGCGTGGGAGGATTTTCTGGATATGACGGTCAGCCAGGCGCTCAACTGGGCCTCCCATAATATTATGCCGGAAGAGACACCATCGGAGATATCCGCCTGTGAACCCTACTTCATCAGTTCCCATTCAGGAGCATCAGGAGCCTGGATCAGTGGTCCTGAGGACCTGGCCCCGGATGCGCATTTTTGGGGTTACGGTAACATGACAACCGTAAAGGGACTTTTTGCTGCGGGAGATGCCTCCGGAGCCTCTTCCCATAAATTCTCCTCGGGCTCTTTTACAGAGGGGAGGATCGCTGCCAAAGCAGCTGTTGCGTTCTGTGTCGATCATCCCGATCCGGTGCATGTCAGCGGAGAGCAGGTGGCAGCACTGAAGGAACAGGTGCTGAAACCCCTGCGTATTTTTGATGCACACAAGGACTATTCCAATGATCAGGAGGTGAACCCGCATTATATCAAGCCTAAAATGTTTATGTTCCGCCTGCAGAAGATCATGGATGAATATGCCGGCGGGGCCTCCGTTGGGTTCAGGACGTCCGGGGCCTTGCTGGAAAAGGGACTGGAATACCTGCAATATATGAAGGAAGATGCTGAAAAACTGGCGGCCGGGGATCTGAATGAACTGATGCGCTGCTGGGAGAACACCCACAGGTTGTGGCAGGCTGAATCCCATATCCGGACCATCAGGTTCCGGGAAGAGACACGATGGCCGGGGTACTATTTCAGGACGGATCATCCGGCCATGAAAGCGGAATGGGAAGCTTTTGCCAATTGCCGCTGGGACCCGGCATCGGGCGAATGGAAAATGATCAAAAGAGAAATTCTCTGACTTTATCTGATAACGCTTGAATTCGACAACATTGGTCATAGGGGGTGGAATCAGTGGCATCACGGCTGCTGCTGAGCTGGCTGATGCGGGCAGGCAGGTGGTGCTGATTGAAAAGGAGCCTTACCTGGGTGGCCATGTTGCGGGCTTCCATAACTACTTTCCCAAATTGTGTCCTCCTTCCTGTGGTCTGGAGATCAATTATCAACGGATCCGCTCCAATCCGCGTATCAGTTACTACACAGGTGCCCGGGTGACAGCCATTGAAGGTGGGTATGGGCATTATGAGGTAACGATCACACTGGAGCCCAGGCTGATCAACAACCGCTGTACTTCCTGCGGGAAATGTGCCGGGGTTTGCCCGGAAGAACCCAAAGCCGCTTATATACCCGGTGGACTTGCCTTCCCGATGAAGTATACCATACAGGCAGATCTTTGTAAAAAGGAGGCCTGTGGAAAATGCCTCGAGGTTTGCCCGTATGACGCGATTCAGCTGGATGCTTGTGCTGCTACAGTTGAAATAGAGGTAGGAAAAATAATTATTGCCACGGGCTGGAGCCTTTATGATGCCGGCAGGCTTGAGCATTATCATTATCAGCAGGAACAGGATGTGGTAACCAACCTGGAATTTGAACACCTGCTGGCTGCCACGACAAGGGAAAACAGGCAACTTACCAGGCCATCCGATGGCAAGGTTCCCGCGCGCATCGCATTTATTCAGTGTGCCGGATCAAGGGATGTGAACCACCTGCCCTATTGTTCAGCTGTTTGCTGTGGGGTATCCATCAAGCATGCCCTGACCCTGGCTGAAGCATATCCGGATATCGCCACAGAAATATTTTACATCGATATCAGGTTACCGGGCCGGAACGAAAAATTGCTGGAACGGGCAAAAGCCACCGGCAGGATCAAATTCACCAAAGGCAAAGTGGGGCGGATTATACATCACAATAACCGCTCCGGGCTGACCCTCGAGGTGGAAGATGTGATGGCGGGTGGTAAACGGTACGATGCGTTTGATATGGTGGTGCTGGCCATGGGGATGACCCCCAATCATATTGACAAGGACCTGGCAGTTAATATGTATGGATTTTATCTGGAAGGACAACCTTCGGGTATCATAACCGCCTCCTCCTGTAAAAGGCCCATGGATGTCTCTTCATCGGTCAAGGATGCTACGGCTGCTGCCCTGAAGACAATGCGCAGGTGATGATGGCGGAAAAGAAACATATGGCTCTGGCGCTGTGTTCGGGATGTGGTATCGGAGCCGCCCTGGACACGGATAAGCTGACAGCTGCTGCCACCGGGTTTGCCGGAAATCTTCCCTGTATGCAACATGAGGCCCTCTGCTCGGAATCGGGACTGGATGTGTTACACCGTTTTACAAAGGAACACGAAGTGGATCATCTGGCCATTGCTGCCTGTTCACCCAGGGTGAAATCCGAAGAATTTTCCCTGACCGGCATTTATGTGGAAAGGATCAATCTGCGTGAACAGGTGGCCTGGGTGATGGAACCCGGCGAAGAAGATACCCAGATGTGTGCAGAGGACCAGACCCGGATGGCACTGGCCAGGCTCCACTCCATATCAGAGATCCGTCCCTATGTGCCTGATCATGTCAACCGGGATATCCTGGTGGTGGGAGGAGGCATTGCCGGACTTACGGCTGCCAGGGAAGGGGCTGAAGCCGGCTATACCATTCACCTGGTGGAGAAACGGAAGATTCCGGGGGGTTATGCCGGCAGGTTGTACAAGCTTTCACCGGAAGGAGCCGGGAGAAACACGCTGTCAGAACCTGATATTCAGGAATTGGTCCGGGAGGTACAGGAGAATCCCAATATAAATCTGCACCTGGAGACCACCATTCAATCCATATCGGGAGAACCCGGAAATTTTACGGTCCGCCTGCAGCATGAAAAGGAGCAAACCATTGGTGTGGGAGCAGTGGTGGTCTCTACCGGGTGGAAACCATATGATACAAACCGGCTGGGGCACCTGGGTTATGGTGCCTCCAGGGTGAAAACCCTGGAAGAGTTTGAACAATATGTCCGGACAGATGCAGTGCCCGGCCGTGTTCTTTTTATACTTTGTGCCGGGTCCCGGGATAAAGAGCACCTTCCATACTGTTCATCCTATTGTTGCAGTGCCTCCCTGAAACAGGCACTCTATGTGAGGGAGAAGAACCCGGATGCCGAGGTTTACATCGTCTACCGGGATATCAGGACGGTTGGTTTCCAGGAAGAATTTTATAAAATGGTACAGGCCGATGATGCCATTTTAATGACCAAAGGTTCCGTTGAATCTGTCCGGGAAGAGCATGGAGAAGTCCGGGTTGTGGTGAAAGATTCACTGATTGCCAATGAGGTCACCATTGCGGCCGATATGGTCGTCCTGGCCACCGGTATGGTTCCCAACTCTACAATCGACCTGCAGCTGCAATACAGGCAGGGGAGCGGTCTTCCGGAGATCGAATATGATTTTTCGGATTCTCACTTTATATGCTTCCCCTATGAGACCAGGAGGACGGGGATCTATGCAGCCGGAACGGTCAGGGCTCCCATGGACATTGAACAAAGCAGGGAGGATGGGGCAGGGGCCATGATGAAAGCGATCCAGTCCGTTGAAAGTGTCAAAAGGGGCGAAGCGGTCCATCCCAGATCCGGGGATATGACCTTTCCGGAGCTCTTTATGGAGCGTTGCACCGACTGTAAACGGTGTACCGAAGAGTGTCCTTTTGGAATGTATGATGAGAATGAAAAGGGAACCCCGCTTCCTAACCCGGCCCGCTGCCGCAGGTGTGGCATTTGCGTAGGGTCGTGCCCGGAGCGGGTTATAGGGTTTGCTGACTACGATATCAATTCCATTTCGGCCATGATCAAGGCAGTTGATGTACCGGATGAGTTTGAAGAAAAGCCCAGGATACTGCTCTTTATTTGCGAGAATGATGCTTATCCGGCACTGGATGCTGCTGGCGTCAGCAGATTGAGAATCAGTCCGTTTGTGCGTGTCATTCCCGTCCGGTGCCTGGGCTCCATCAATAAGGTATGGATCTCAGACGCCCTCGCCCACGGGTATGACGGGGTCCTGCAGATTGGCTGTAAACCGGGGGATGATTACCAGTGTCATTTTATCCATGGAAGTGAGCTGACCAAAAAGCGGGGAGAAAACCTGCAGGAGACCCTGGAAACCATGATGCTTGAGCCGGAACGCATCCGGACACAATTTGTGGAGATTACGGAACATCATGCCATTGTTTCCATCATCAATGCGTATGTTGAAGAGCTGGAAGCGATTGGCCCCAATCCGTTTAAAAGTATGTAGATGGAGCTTATAAAACCGGATATTGCTTTCAAAAGGGAGTTGAGCCGCCTGAGTGGTTCGCAGCTGAACCAGTGCATGCAATGCGGAAATTGTTCTGCAGTTTGCTCACTGGCCCCCGCTGAAAGGCCTTTCCCAAGAAAGGAGATGATCTGGTCGGCATGGGGGATCAGGGAGAAATTGATGGGGAACGTGGATGTCTGGTTATGTCATCAGTGTGGCGATTGCAGCACTTCCTGTCCCAGGGATGTAAAACCTGCTGATGTCATCGCTGCTGTCCGGCAGCAAACCTACCTCCATTATGCCCGTCCGCACTGGATGGGGAAACTGCTCAGCGATCCCGCCTGGCTTCCTGTTGCCATCGCTTTGCCTGTGGTGGTGATCGTGGTGATTCTCATGCTGGCCGGTACGTTCAGGATCCCTGAAGGCCCTGTGGACTATTCCGCATTTTTCCCGCATGGCTGGCTCAATGGATCAATTTCCGTAATTACCCTGTTTTTCTACGGGCTGGCATTCCGCGGGCTCAGGAAGTTCTGGCAGGATATGCAACAACAGTTCCCTGCAGAGACCGGGCAGAAGCGCGGGTTGTCGCTGGTCATGGTACTGGGGGAAGTGTTATCCCATTCCAGTTTCTCGGGTTGTGAAGGGAAACCGGTCCGGAAGATTGCCCATATGATGCTCTTTTTCGGATTTGGATTGCTGATCCTGACAACCGCCTACGCCATCTATGCCACCATCAGCCATCACTATCCGCTTACCCTGAACAATCCCTTTAAAATGATGGCGAACCTGGCTTCGCTGATGATCTTTACCGGGCTGGGGATCATGGTGTCCCAGCGTTTGTTGAACAGGAGGGTATTCGGCCGGTCCGGTTATTCCGACTGGTTGCTGCTTGCCTCAATCGGGCTGCTGACCCTTTCGGGGCTGGTGGTGGAACTGGCCCGTTTCGGGAACTGGACCCTGGCGTACCACCTTTATTTCTTTCACCTGGTGTGTGTCTGGTTCGTGATCATCTACCTGCCTTATTCCAAAATGGGTCATATTTTCTTCCGGACTACGGCATTGATCTATGCCCGCCGGATTGGCAGGAAATAGGAGGCGGGCTGTTTACCTGCTATCATGGCTGTAATTGTCCAGTACACTGCGGACCGAACCGTGAAGCAGCAACAACCGCCGGGCTTCGTCCATATCCAGTCCCAGCTCTTCACTGATCATTCTTGAGCCGCGTTCCACCAGTTTCTGGTTGGTCAGCTGCATATCCACCATTTTGTTTCCCTTCACACGTCCCAGTTTGATCATGGTGGATGTGGTAATCATATTGAGAATAAGCTTTTGGGAAGTACCCGATTTCATACGGGTACTTCCCGTGACAAATTCCGGACCCACCAGCGCTTCAAGGGGGATGTCAACCTCTTTGGCCAGTTTGGTATCGGGATTGTTGGTAATACAGGCTGTTAACAAACCTGCTTTTCTGGCATCTTTAACTGCCCCGATCACATAGGGGGTTCTGCCCGAGGCTGCAATTCCGACCACAACATCATTCTTGCCCGGTTTGAACCTGGCCAGGTCGCGCCATGCTCCATGAATGTCATCTTCTGCAGATTCAACCGCTTTCCGGATAGCCTGGTCACCACCCGCAATAATTCCGATCACAATATCATAGGGTACACCGAATGTAGGGGGGATCTCGGATGCGTCCACCACACCCAGCCTTCCGCTGGTCCCGGCACCCACATAAAAGAGCCTTCCGCCTTTCATGATCCGGGGAATAATACCTTCCACCAGTTTTTCTATTTTTGGAATGATCGCATGCACTGCCACATGGACGGTCCCGTCTTCCTTATTGATGTTTTCAAGCAATTCTCTCACCGACATTTTGTCCAGGTTGTCGTAATGGGAACTGGATTCTGTGATCGATGAGGACCCTTCCCTTGCCGGTGAAGCTACCTCCCGGTGGTACCTGACCAGGCCGTCAATGGGTGTGGCAATGATCTGGTTACAGGTGAGCTCGTGCTTTCTGAGGACATCTTTCAGTATCTCTTTAAAGTAGAACGCCACTGAACCCACAAAACCGATCTCCAGGTTGCCGTAATCGCTGTATTTCGCAATATTCTTCTCGATGAAGTCTTCAAATGCTTCGGCTACGATATCCCTGATCTCCCTGTATTCAATATGCCTGGCCGCCACTTTGGTGAGTGATGCAAGGTATCTGTTGGCATGCGGTTTTTTATATACATTTTCAAGGATCTGATCCATGGAGAGCCCTTCCTGTGAGATGATAACCTCCCTGAGTTCATCGCTCATACTGCGTTTATGCAACGCATTCACCAGCCGTTTTCCGATATCGGTCCCGCTACCCTCATCTCCCAGTGAGTATCCGAGTGCAGGAACCTTGTCCAGAATTTCCCCGTTTTGATAGAGGCCCGAATTGGACCCCGTTCCGAGTATACAGGCAATGCCTTTCCCATCCTGGAAGAGTGCTCTTGCCACGCCCAGCAGGTCATCGTTTACCTCAATGAAAGCCTGCTCACCAAACCGCTCCTGCAGGGCTTTGCGGATCACATGTTGCATGGCCTTATTGGCAACCCCGGAACCATAAAAATATATCTCACGAATATTGTCTTCTTTTCCGACTACATCCAGTTTTTGAAGCTCTTCGGCAATCTCATTTTCTGTTGCATGGTAGGGATTGATTCCCCTGGTTGACAGGGTACGGATCTCTGATCCGTCAATCAGTCGCCAGTCGGTTTTTGTGGACCCGCTATCGGCAATTAATATCATGGTGATGTTTTTTTGAATCACGCATCAATCAGTATGATGTATGACAAATTTATAGCAAAAATATTTATATTGCCTGAAAATACGTTAAAAGTGTATATTTGGTCGCGAAATAAATAGATTATGGATGATGTTTTTCAGAATATTGGTAATAAGTTAACACTCAGTCAGCGTATTGAGCGTACACTTGAGAATGCCATCAGGGAGAAGAAGCTTCCGGTTGGTTCAAAACTCCCCAGTGAACGCGAAATGTGCGAGTCATTCGGGGTCAGCAGAACTGCTTTAAGGGAGGCCCTCCGACGGCTCAGTGCACGGGGATTGATCATCATCCGGAAGGGAAGCGGGATGTTTGTTTCCGAGATCAAAATAGCGGATGCCATTAAAACGCTCAACCTCTATTATGACCTGAAGTTTGATGAAAACCTGCTTGCCCAGATTATTGAGGTGAGGTGCCTGTTCGAGCCTGAAATAGCCAGGCTGGCAGCAAAAAACAGATCGGACGAGAACCTGGCTGAACTTGAGCAGTGCCTGGATGAGTTTGAGAAATGCGACCCGGATAATACCCAGCGGGAGGCGGATATTGATAATAAATTTCACCTGGGGATCACAAAATCGACCATGAACCCCATCATGCAGGTGACCATGGAACCGATCTATTCACTGTTGCCCCGGATGCGCAACTATATCTATGCAAATATTGAAGGGGAGAAAGTACATACGCTGAAATATCACAGCGATTTGCTGGATGCCATCCGTAACAGGGAGGGCGACCGCTCATACAGTATCATGAAGGCACACCTGGAGCGTACCCGCGGGATCTATCACAAATACATGCATAAATAGATACCATTAACCGTAACAAATGTAACAATTATGAAAGCGATGATCCTGGCGGCCGGACTGGGGACCCGTCTGAAGCCTTTGACCAATGACAGGCCCAAAGCACTGGTGGAATGGGAGGGGGTTCCCCTGCTTGAAAGGGTGATTCTCAAATTGAAGGATGAAGGATTTACGGAGGTCATCATCAATGTGCACCACTTTGCGCAGCGGGTTATTGATTTTGTGTTTCAGAAGGAACAGTTTGGGATCCACATCGAATTTTCCCATGAAAAGGATGAATTGCTGGATACCGGGGGAGGAATTGCCCGCGCATCCTGGTTCTTTGATAAGGAACCGTTCCTGGTTTACAATGTGGATATACACTGCAACATTGACCTGGGTGCCATGCTGGCGGCCCATCATAAACACGGATCCATTGTGACCCTGGCCGTCAAGGAGCGTGTCACCACAAGAAGCCTGCTGATGAACAGAGAACACTATCTGAAGGGATGGCGGGATAACCGTACCGGGGAGACCATCCGGGTGGATGAAAAGGAGGATGATCTGATCCCCATTGCTTTCAGTGCCATCCAGTTCATGGACCCGGCAGTTTTTGACCTCTTCCCCCGGAAGAAAATATTCCCGATTATGCCCTTTTACCTTGAACTGGCCGGCACACATCCTGTTTATCTTTACCGCCACGACAGGGACAGCTGGGTCGATCTGGGAAAGCTTGAATCTTATACATCATCATGAAGAAACCGGCTGAAGAACTGACAGCGCAGATAGCGCAGTGGAACGAGGAACTGAAGGATACGAGTGCCATCGGTGTGGTTGCCTACTTTCTTCATCATTTTGATAAGAAGATCATATTGTCCACCAGTCTGGGCCTCGAGGACCAGGTCCTGACTGCAATGGTACTCCGGCAGAAAAAGAGCACTCCCGTATTTACGCTGGATACCGGCCGGTTGTTCCCGGAAACCTATGATCTGATCGCACGTACCAATAAATATTTTGGCATCCGCATGAAAACCTATTTCCCGGAGGCTACAGCGGTGGAGAAAATGGTGGCGGATCACGGGATCAATCTTTTCTACGACAGTGTGGAAAACCGGAAGATGTGCTGCCATATCAGAAAAGTGGCCCAGTTGCCCAGGGCATTTGCAGGCATGGATGCCTGGATATGCGGATTAAGAAAGGACCAGTCTGTCTCCCGGTTCTTTAACAACCTGGTGGAGTGGGATGAACATAATGGTCTGGTAAAGATCAATCCGTTGATCAGGTGGACCGAAAAGGAAGTGTGGAGTTATATCAGGCATCACCATATTCCTTATAACCTGTTGCACGACAGGGGATTTCCAAGCATTGGATGTGAACCCTGCACCCGTGCCGTTGAACCGGGTGAAGAGATTCGTGCAGGACGCTGGTGGTGGGAGCATGAACTGCACAAGGAGTGTGGCCTGCATAAACGGTAGTCACCGGTTGATCACCCCGGAGCCCACCACCTCGTCACCTTCATACCATGCGGCAAATTGCCCGGCTGCAATACCGCGCTGGGGCTCCTGAAAGGTGATATAGAGACCCTCACCGGTCATATGCAGGGTTGCCTGCTGGAGAGGCTGACGATAGCGGATCCGTACAAGGTACTGCCTCACCTCACCGGTTTTCATCCGCAGATCATCACGGATCCAGTGGATCTCCGGGGGAATAATTTTCAGCCCCGACCGGTAGAGGCCGGGATGGGACTGACCCTGACCCACAAATAGGCGGTTATGGGACACATCGGTAGCAATTACGAAGAGGGGCTCATCTTTGCCTCCGACCTGAAGCCCTTTCCGTTGTCCCACTGTAAAGAAATGTGCACCCCGGTGCTTGCCTACCCATACGCCCTCCTCCTTTGTATAGGTCCAGGGAGCACAGTACTGATCCAGCTCTTCCGGATCCTGTTTTTCTACCCTGTAGAGGGGCAGGCCGGCCGGGATCTCAAAAATATTCCCTTCCCGGGCCTTCAGCTTTTGCTGCAGGAAGACCGGAAGGTGTACCTTGCCCACAAAGCAGATCCCCTGGGAATCTTTCTTGTCAGCCGAAGCAAGTCCCTGTTGCCTGGCGATTTCACGCACTTCCGGTTTATGCAGGTGACCGATGGGAAAAAGTGTCCTGGCCAGCTGTGCCTGGGAGAGCTGACACAAAAAATAGCTTTGTTCTTTGTTTGGATCATCGCCTGCCAGCAGATGGTGTACCTTTTGGCCGCCGGTAACAGTGGTCTTCTTTTTGCAATAATGCCCAGTGGCCACATAATCGGGTTTATATTGCTCAGCTACTTTCAGGAATGCATCAAATTTAATCTCCCGGTTACAGAGCACATCGGGATTGGGTGTACGTCCCTTCTGATACTCCGAGAACATATAATCGATTACCCGGGCACGGTAAGGCTCGCTCAGGTCCACTACATGGAACTCGATTCCCAGTTTCTTGGCTACCAGTTGGGCGAATACCACATCTTCGTCCCAGGGGCAGTCGGCATCTATCACCCCGGTTTTATCATGCCAGTTGATCATGAAAAGCCCGATCACCTCATATCCCTGTTCCCTCAGCAGGTATGCAGCCACGCTGGAGTCCACTCCCCCGGATAATCCGACTACGACACGTTTTGCCAAATGAAATATTTTGGCGTAAAATTAGGAAATTCTGCCATATCTCTCTTCCTGTTTTTAATCCTATATTTACGGTATGTCTCCACTCCAAATATACAAGGCATCAGCAGGATCGGGGAAGACATTTGCCCTTACCATGGAGTACCTGAAGTTGCTCTTCACCCATCCGGGGAACCACCGGAACATCCTGGCAGTCACATTCACCAATAAGGCGGCCGGTGAGATGAAACAGCGTATCCTGAATAACCTGCATGGATTGTCGGTATACAACGGAAAGGATAACCGTAAGGAGATGCGCCGGTTAACGGAACTCACAGGGCTGGATGAACGGACCATCAGTCAACTTGCTGCAAAACAGCTCAGTGCGATCCTGAATGACTATTCCCGTTTTTCAGTGGGCACCATTGATAAGTTCTTTCAGGTGGTGATCCGGGCTTTTACCCATGAGATCGGAATACAACCGGGCTATAACCTGGAACTTGATCATCAAAAGGTGCTGGTCCATGCTGTGGATCAGCTTTTCCAGGAGCTTACCCAACAGCCTGAACTGCAAAAATGGCTGATTCGTTTTGCTGAAGAGCGTCTCGGGGAGTCCCGCTCCTATAATTTTAAACAGGAGATCATTCAACTGGGTATGCAGCTCTTTAAAGAGTCTTTTCAGGGTCTTTTCCCGGGTCAGGATCTCTCTGTACTGGAGAAAGAGAACATGGACAGGTATGCCAAAGAACTGGTTCAAATTGAGGGAGACTCCCTGGCACGCTGTAAGGATATAGGGACCGGGGCCCTGGAGCATATGGCGCAGGCAGGTGTGACGGTTGAGCAGTTCCGGGGGAAAAGTAAATCACCACCCATGCTCTTTCAAGCTGCGGCAGCAGGGGAGGAACTCAATTTTACACCCACCAGGTTAAAGGCGCTGGAAGAGATTGATCCATGGTTGAATAAAGGTGCCTCCCGGGAGATGGTCCATCTTACCGGGCAGGTTTTAATGCCCCTGCTGAACGGGTTGTATGAGGAGCAAAAAATACGCAATACCGCTTCAGCCATCAGGCGGAATTTCTATCATCTGGGAATACTGGGGGATATATGGGAGCAGGTGAGGCGCTATACGCAGGATCATAACCTGTTCCTGATAGCCGATTCCAGCCGTTTCCTGCGCGGGATCATCGGGGGGAACCAGGTTCCGTTTATATATGAGCGAACAGGTAACCGCTACCAGCACATCATGCTGGATGAGTTTCAGGACACCTCTGTTTTTCAGTATGATAATTTCAGGCCATTGCTGGATAATGCCCTGGCATCGGGAGATGATAACATGGTGGTGGGAGATGTAAAGCAATCCATTTACCGGTGGAGAAATTCGGACTGGAAGATCCTGGCATCCGACCTGGAGCAGGATTTCGGTCACCAGGAGTGCACTGTGGAATCGCTGAAACAAAATTTCAGGAGCCGGGAACAGATTATCAGGTTCAATAACACAATCTTTCAGCTTGTGCCGCAGCGCCTGGCCACCATCATCCGGGATGAACTGGTCAGGGCTTCTGTCAACCGGGACGAGGCTGAGCAGGCAGTGAAAAGCTTCGAGGTTGCCTACGACGATGCGGTACAGGATATCCCGGAGAACATGACCGGTACGGGCGGATTTGTACACATGGAGATATTCAGTGAAGATACCCCTGCTGCGTTCCGGGAACGGGTTCTCTCCTGCCTTCCCGGCTGGATCGAAGAGATCGGGCGGTCGGGGATCGAACCGGGCGAAACAGCCATCCTGGTGCGTACCAGAAAAGAGGGGATTGCTGTGGCTAACATCTTGCTTGAGTATGCCGCAGGTAAGGGAAATCCGAACGATTTCAGGCTGATCTCCAATGAATCGCTCCTGCTGGTGCAAAACAGCGCTGTATCATTACTGGTATCACTGTTGCGTTACCTGCTCTACCCGGAAGATGCATTGAACAACGCCCTATTAAAGTATTACCTGCGGCAGCCTGCCGGGAAGTTCCATACCGATCATCTGTTCGACAGCTCGCTTCCGGTGGAGAAGTTATTTCCGTCATCTTTTGCAGATATGATGCAGCATTACAAACAACTTCCCCTCTATGAGCTGGCAGAATCGCTTATCCGGATGTTCCGGCTGGGGGAAAGCACCAGGGATCTTCCATACATTCAGGCGTTCCAGGATCTGATCATCGATCTGCACAGGAAGGAGCCGGTGGGCCTTCCGGAGTTTCTTTACTACTGGGAGCAACATGGCGCCAAAAAGGGAATCACTTTTTCGGAAGAATCGAATGCCATTCGTATACTGACCATTCATAAGGCTAAAGGTCTTGAGTTTAAAGCAGTAGTGGTTCCGTTTTGTGATTGGGAGATCACCACGGACCAGCGGAAATCCAATATCATCTGGTGTGATACCTCCGGTACACCCATGGACAGGGTCCCCACGGTACCCGTACGATTCTCATCCAAAATGGTGCATACCCTCTTTTCCGCAGCCTATTACAGGGAGCGCACCAAAGGATATATGGATAACCTGAACCTGCTCTATGTGGCACTGACCAGGGCCAGGGATGTGCTATACCTGGGTGTTCCCGGAAGGAAAGATGAGCAACTGAAACATACAGGTGATCTGTTGATCTCGGTGCTCGGCCAAAAACCCGGAAAAGGGCCGGCCACCCCCTCCCTTGCATCCTGCAGGGAGGGAGATATAATCCGGCTGGGAACCATGCCCGTTCAGAAGCAGAAGGCGGGAGAGCGGGAAGAGTGGAGGTTCAGTTCTTATCCCGTACATCATGGAAATCGCCGGTTAAAAGTGCGTACGGGAAGTGATGAATATTTCCTGGATGAAGAGGGGATATTCCGTACCGACCGGATGTATGGTAACCTCATGCACCTGGTATTCTCAAGGATCGTCACAGAAGCAGATGTGGAACCGGTGTTGGGTACCATGCAGAAGGAGGGGTTATTGCCCGGGGATGAAGCGGTGAGGCTCAGGCAGTTGATTACGGAGATGATTTCCCGTCCGCGTGTTGCGGATTGGTTTTCCCATAAGCCTGAGCGTACCATCTATAACGAGAGAAACATCTATTGTGGCGATGGGACCATACTGAGGCCCGACCGGGTTATTGTTGAAAATGGAGCGGCCATAGTAGTGGATTTTAAGTTTGGGAAAAGCGAAAGATCATCCCATACCGTCCAGGTGAAAAGTTATATAAAACACCTGAAGATGATGGATTATAACAGGGTAACCGGGTATCTCTGGTATATGAACCTTGACCGGATCGTAAAAATTGAAACGGAATGAAGTATCCCTGGGGAACAGAGCGAAGGCTGCATACATACAGTGATTATTTCAGACAAAAGTTTGGTGAACGGGTTCAGAAGATCACCATTGATGCAGGCTTTACATGTCCCAACAGGGATGGGACATGCGGCACGGGAGGTTGTACTTTCTGTGACAACAGGGCTTTCAATCCTTCTTATAATGACCCGCAAAAAAGCATCGCTGACCAGTTGCGTCAGGGGATGGAGTTTCACCGGAAAAGATACCGCAGGGCTACCCGTTACCTGGCATATTTCCAGGCCTATTCCAATACCTATGATGATCTGGAATCCCTGAAAGCCCGCTACGAACAGGCTCTTGCGTTTCCGGGCATTATTGGTATCGTGGTGGGCACCCGGCCCGACTGCGTGGACCGGGAAAAACTGGACTATTTTCAGCAGTTATCACGCAGGTGTTACGTTGTGGTGGAATATGGTATAGAATCGCTTAATGACCATACACTCACCAGGGTGAACAGGGGACATGATGTGCGTAAAAGCCTGTGGGCAATCAAGGAGACGGCCAGAAGGGGGATCCGGACAGGAGGCCACATGATCATCGGGCTTCCGGGAGAATCCCGCACCGATTTCCTGGAGGCGGCCCGGGAGCTTTCGCAATGGCCACTGGATATGGTAAAGTTTCATCAGTTGCAGATTATCCGGGGCACACCCATGGCTGCTGAGTTTATGGAAAAGCCCGGGGATTTTCTCCATTTCACCCTTGATGAGTACCTGCATCTGATGATGGAGATCGTGGAGCTGCTCAACCCATCCATGGTAGTGGAACGCATTGCCGGAGAAATAAACCCGGGCATGGGGACCGGGCCGGGCTGGGGAATCAGGTATGATGCCGTTTTACGTGCCTTTGAGCAGTTGCTGGAACGGCATGACAGCTGGCAGGGCAAACAATATAAAACCCGAACATGATGCAACCCATTCTGGAATCGCTTGCCATACACCTCTTATCGCGGGATGACTCCCGCCTTGGGAACACCCGTATCATTTTGCCTAACAGGCGCGCCGGACTATTCCTTCAGCGTCACCTGGCACGGCATAACAGCCAGGTACAGTGGTCGCCTGCCATCTCTTCCATCAGTGACTTTATAAGCGAGATCAGCTGTTATGATCCGGTGGATTCCCTGGAAGCGCTCTTTATACTTTATGATGTCTACAGGGTTTCTGTGAATGAACCGGAAACCCTGGATGACTTTTACTACCTGGGGGAAATGATGTTGCGGGATTTTGATGAGATTGACAAATACCTGGTTGATGCCGGTATGCTTTTCAGTAATATCATCGATCTGAAAGCGTTGGAGGAGCCCCTGGCAGGCCTTGAGCCGGAACAGATGGCCTTCATACGGCAATTCTGGTCCGGTTTTTATACCGGCGACCAAACCCCTGAAAAAGAGCAATTTTTCCGTATCTGGAAGCTGCTGCCTTTGTTGTACAACGGCCTCAGAAAAGCGTTGGATGCACGGGGAACGGGATACCCGGGCATGCAATACCGGGAGGTCGTCGGGCGGATAGCAAGGGGTGAGATGGATCATTTAAGAGAAGAATCTGTCATTGTTGCGGGGTTCAATGCACTGAACAGCTGCGAAAAGAAGATTTTTAGCTGGCTGCAACAACAGGGAGCCGGTTTTTTCTGGGATTATGACCCCCATAGTATGGAGGACCCGGAGAGTGAAGCGGGCAGGTTCCTGAGAGAGAATATGCGCATGTTTCCCCAGGAAACTGTATTGAGCCATGGGAGGAGTGCGAAAGGTAAGTATCCCATCAGGGTCTTCGAGCTTCCCACCGATGTGCTTCAGGCAAAAACAGTCCACCGGATTCTTAAAGAGGATACAGCGACCAGGGATGATTGTACTGATACGGCAGTGATACTCTGCGATGAAGCTTTGTTAATGCCGGTGATAACCTCCCTGCCAGGCGATCGTGAAGAGATCAATATTACCATGGGTTATCCCATGAAAAACACACCTGTATCCGGCCTGATCGATGCCCTCTTCCGTCTGCAGAAAAACCTGCGTAAAGGATCCGGCGGGAGGATCCTTTTCTATCATAAAGATGTAATATCCATTCTATTA
>JANTFK010000013.1 GCA_024763595.1 Bacteroidales bacterium
CCGGGCCCGATAAAATAAGTTAATTCAAAACCAGTTAATTATTTATATAACTTGACACTGTCTTGTCAGAACCGGACTGATTTGACTCCTCGGAATACCATATACAGGGTGATCATCACCCTCTGTTTTATTTACGGCCTGATATCGTGCAGCGTAGAAAAAAATACTTCCCTGAGCAGAAATTACCATAACCTGACTTCTCATTACAATATCTATTTTAACGGGAATGAGAGTTTTAAGAGAGGAGTCACAAAGGCCGGTAAGTCCATTCAGCTTGATTTTAACAAGGTCCTTCCTGTATTTCTTTATGAGGATGAGTCGGTCCACAATGCAGTGCGGAGTGATATGAAAAGGAGCATTGACAAGGCCACCAAAGTGATCACATTTCACTCCATAACTGCCAAACCAAAAGTGAAGGAGGGTAATCAATCTCCCAGGGATAAAGTATTTTACGAAAAAAATGAATACAACAAGTGGATGGATGATTCATACATGCTGATGGGGAAAGCATATATGTACCAGGGAGAGTTTTTCCTGGCGGCAGAAACTTTCAAGCATGTACTTATTACCTTTCCCAATGAGCCGGTCCGCTACCTGGCCATGACGTGGCTTGCGCGTGCATATATCATGATTGGGGAGATGCGGGAAGCGGAACGGATCCTGCAGACACTAGCGGATGAAAGTGCATTTCCGGAGGCGTACCTGCTGGCCTATCATACCACGGGGGTACAATATCATTTGCATGAAGAGGATTATACTCCGGCCATTGAAGATATGAATCTAGTCCTGGAACAAAAAGGTATTAAAAAGAGTGACAGGATCAGGTATACCTATATCCTGGCGCAATTGTATGAGGAGACCGGACAGGATAATCTGGCCCTGGAGAAATACAGGAAAGTTACACGGTACAATCCGCCCTATGAAATGGCATTCAATGCCAGGGTGAGCATGGCTGAGGTATATACATCGGGGAGCGCAAATAGTGCAGATTTGAAAAAGTTGTTGACGAAAATGCTCAAAGACAGCAAAAACACCGAGTACAAGGACCAGATCTATTTTGCCCTGGGGAACATTGCCATGGAAGAGGGAGAGCGGCAACAGGCCATTGAATATTACCAGCTTTCTGTTTCCAGCAGTATGAAGAACCGTTACCAGAAAGGATACTCATCCCTGACCCTTGCCCAATTATACTATGAAGATCCGGACTATATGCTTTCTGCTGCCTATTACGATTCAGCTGTAACTTTCCTGGATAAGGATTACCCGGGTTATTCCGGGCTGGTTTCACTTTCCGCCAGCCTGAGTCAGCTGGTCTATAATGTGAATATCTATGAGCGGGAAGACAGCCTGCAGATGCTGGCCGGTTTGCCGGAAAAGGAGAGACTGGCCCTCATAGACGGGATCATTGAGAAGGTCCGGCAGGAGGAAGAAGAGGCCAGACTGGCAGAGCAACAGGCCATGCAGGATATGGCTTTTAACCAGTCGATGATGTTCAGTAACAGGCCGGGCGGGGGAAATAGTGGGACACAGGGTGGGCAATGGTATTTTTATAATCTGAATGCCAAAAGTTTTGGTCAGCCTGAATTCAGAATGAAATGGGGTGAACGTACCCTGGAGGATAACTGGAGGAGAAAGAACAAGCAAACTGTTTCGCAACTGACCGGAGGAGCTACCGCTGAAGGTGACAGTGCAGGTACCGGAGATGGAACACCCGTACTGGATAACAAATCGAGGGAATTCTACCTGGTCAATATTCCCATGAGCGATTCTGCCATGACTGCCTCTAACGAGAGGCTCAGAGATGCATTGTATAATATGGGTGTTATTTATAAGGAAAAGCTGCTTGACTATCCTGAATCGATCAGTGCATTTGAAGAGATGCTTCAACGCTATCCAACTTCTTCATATACCGCTTCGGCCTATTACTACCTTTATGAACTGAACAACTCAACCGGCAATCCTGCCAGGGCTGAATTCTACAAGGCCAGACTATCCACAGAGGAATACAGGGAAACCCATTATGCAAAGTTGCTGAACAACCCCAATTACCTGAAAGAACTGGAGGAGGAAGAGATGAAGGTGGTTCGCTATTATGAGGAGGTATATGCCATGTATCAGCAAAAAGATTATGCCGGTGTAATTTCCAGGGTGGACAGTGCCCTTCTACTCTTTCCGGATGACCCGCTGACACCGAAATTCATCTATATACAGGCGCTGTCAACAGGAGCCCTTCATGGTGAAGAGGAGATGAAGACAACACTGGATACATTGATTGCCAGGTATCCGGAAACCGAGGAGAGCCTGCAGGCCCGGGAGATCATTGATTATATGTATGTTGAATTTCCCGAGATCAAAGAGGCAGACCAGGCTCAGGAGGCAGAAGTGATCTATGGCGAGATTGATCCCGGCCAGGAACATTATTTCCTTTTGGCCCTGCATAAAAGCCAGGATATAAACAAGGTCAGTTTTGATTTGTTAAATTATAACCTGGATCATTTTAACCAGTATGATTTGCATATTGAACCTGTTGAACTGAACGGTTCATACCAAATGGTGTCTGTACAGACATTTACCAATGCGGAAGGGGCCTTCAGATACCTGACCGTCATTCAGGAGAACAGCGATACGATTATGGCCGGTATCGATCCGTCACAATACAGGTTGATGATCATCTCTCTGGATAATTTCAAAGTCCTGGTTAAGGAAAAAGCATTTAATCCTTATTACCTTTTTTACCAGAGTCACTATCAAAACATGAAATAATGAGCAGGAAGATTCACATTTTATGGACCGATGACGAAATGGATCTTCTGAAGCCGTACATACTGTTTCTGGAGGAGAGGGAGTATCGGGTAACTACAGCAACCAATGGAACAGATGCCCTGAACCTGGTCAGGGAACATGATTTTGACCTGATCTTCCTGGATGAGAATATGCCGGGTTTGTCGGGGCTGAAAACCCTTGAACAGATCAAAAATATCACCCCTTCCACCCCGGTGGTGATGATCACCAAAAGCGAGGAAGAGGACATTATGGATGAGGCTCTGGGCGGAAAGATATCGGACTACCTGATCAAGCCGGTAAATCCCAAACAGATATTGCTGACCATCAAAAAGAATATTGATACCAAGCGCCTGGTCACTCAAAAAACAGCCTCCAGCTACCAATCCCAGTTTGCCCGGATCGGAATGCAGATCAATGCGGCTGAGACTTTCCGGGACTGGACAGAGATCTATCGTCGCCTGGTGTACTGGGAGCGGGAGTTTGATCAAAGCGGTATCGAAGGGATGGACGAGGTGCTGAAGATGCAAAAGGCGGAGGCCAGTAACGAATTTGCCCGCTATATACGAACGCATTACGAAGGATGGTTTTCGGGGCGGCCGGAAGATCTTCCCCTGATCTCACCCGATGTGTTTAAGGCAAAGGTGTTTCCCCTGCTGGAACAGGGTAAGACGATGGTAGTTATCATTGATAACCTGCGTTTTGACCAGTGGAAGATCATCGAACAGGAAATAGGGGATCTTTTCAGAATCGATGACGAGACCATCTTTGCCAGTATTTTGCCAACCACCACACAATTTGCCAGGAATGCCATGTTTGCAGGGATGATGCCGGCAGAGATACAGAAGCGTTATCCCAGGCTCTGGGTTGAAGAGCAGGAAGAGGGAGCAAAAAATGCACATGAGGAGGAACTCTGCCGGTTGCAAATGCAGCGTCTGGGTATCGATGCTACTTTTAATTATGAGAAGATCAGCAACCAGAGGGTGGGCAAGAAGCTGGTGGAAAATTACCGCGATCTGCTCAATTATGACCTGAATATCCTGGTATATAATTTTGTGGACATGCTATCCCATGCACGTACGGAAATGGATATGATCAGGGAACTGGCCTATGATGAATCATCATACCGCTCACTGGTCCACAGCTGGTTTCAACACTCTTACCTCTATGAATTGCTCAAACAGCTGACGCGGCATGATCTTTCCCTGGTGATTACCACAGACCATGGTGCAGTGCGTGTCACCAATCCGGTAAAAGTGGTGGGCGACAGGCAAACCTCGGTGAACCTGCGCTATAAACAGGGCAAGAATCTAAGTTATAACCGGAAAGAAGTGTATGAACTGCATAAACCTGAAAAGGTATATCTGACCCGGGCAAATGTAAGTTCCTCCTATATTTTTGCCATGAACAACGATTTCATGGTCTATCCCAACAACTATAATCATTTTGTCAATATGTACCGGAATACCTTCCAGCATGGAGGGATCTCCATGGAAGAGATGCTGATACCGGTTGCCACACTCTCACCGGTCAGGTAAGATGCCCAGCATTATCATTTCATCGGTTGAGGATACCATCCGGGCTGCCGGACTTTTCAGGGAAAGAATGGGAGATGCAACAGTGGTTGCCTTTTCAGGAGAACTGGGTGCAGGGAAGACCACTTTTATTCAGGCACTCTGCAGGGTATTTGGAGTAACTGTCGGTGTGAACAGCCCCACCTTTTCCCTTGTTAATGAATACTTCACTCCGGACGGATCATCCATTTTTCATTTTGACCTTTACAGGATCGAGGATCCAGCTGAACTGTTTGATATGGGTTATGAGGAGTATTTTTATTCCGGGGACTACTGTTTTATTGAATGGCCCGGGAAAGCCGATCACCTGATCCCGGAGGATGCACTTCGTGTGGAGATAAAGGTGTGTGACGACGGGAGCCGGGAAATTATCTTTTAATCTGGCCATCTCAAAAATAAAAGTAAGGAATTCATCCATAAAATCTGGGTTGTCTTCAGGCGGTTATACCCGATAAAACAACCAGCTGTATAAAAAATTTGCTTGACATTCCTGCCTAATTGTGTAATTTTAAGCTACCCTATAAAAGATTTTTAATGAAGCATTCAGGATCATCAGGATTTAATATTCGTAAAGAGGGTTTGATGCCGCAGGAGGAGATGCTTGAGGTAGGAACCCGCCGGAAACAGTTTAAGATCGGGATCCCCTGTGAGAATCATGCGGTGGAGAGCCGTGTTCCCATTACCCCTGAAGCCGTGGAGATACTTACCGGGCATGGACACGAAGTGATCCTGGAAACAGGAGCTGGAAAAGCGGCCAATTACCTGGACACCGATTATTCTGAACGGGGAGGGCTCATCAGTGACAGCCGGCAGGAGGTTTTTGGGGGATCTGACATGCTGTTGAAGATCAGTCCGCCCACCATTGAAGAGATCGGATGGATGAAAGAGCGGCAGACGCTTCTCTCTTCTTTCCAGGTGTTCACACACTGTGATGAGAAGTATATCAGAGGGCTGATGCAGAAGAGGGTCACAGCCATTGCTTTTGAGAAAATTCAGGATGAGCACAATTGTTTTCCCGCGGTAAGAAGCATGAGTGCCATTGCCGGGACCACCAGCATTCTCATAGCTGCCGAATACCTGAGCAACATGCGGGGCGGAAAGGGTGTGATGCTGGGAGGGGTGACGGGGATTACCCCCACCGAAGTGGTAATTCTGGGAGCCGGCACAGCGGCTGAGTATGCGGTCAGGGCTGCCCTGGGAGTAGGATCGGAAGTAAAGGTGTTTGATCATTCGATTCACAGGTTGAGAAGGCTTCAGGCAGCTGTGGGAAAGATGATATCGACCTCCATCTTTCATCCCAAAGTGATCATGAAAGCGCTCCGTTCGGCAGATGTCTTGCTGGGTGCCATCAGGAGTGATGAAAAAGAGAGCGCCTATTTTATTACTGAGGAGATGGTAAAAGAGATGAAAAAAGGTGCCGTTATCATTGATATCAGCATCGATCGCGGTGGCTGTATTGAAACCTCTGAACTAAGGACCCAGGTCGATCCTGTATTTGTAAAATACGGGGTGATACATTATTGTGTACCCAATATACCCTCCAGGGTGGCACGTACTTCATCCATTGCCATCAGCAATGTGGTTGCACCCATCATTATGGCCATCGGAGAGCTGGGCAGTCTGGGACAACACCTGAAATCAAATGTGGGGCTCAGGCATGGTGTATATATCTATAACGGGAGCCTGACCAACGATGCCATTGGTCAGCGACTGGGGATCCCTTCCAAGGATATTGACCTGCTGATGGCCGCCTTTTAACAGGGGAATGATTGTTCTGGGAGAAAAATGTATTGTTGGAAAGCGCTAAGGAGCTGGATATGAGACGAGAGAACACAAAAGTTACAGGGATGGTAGTTTCCGGTGTGGTGGCACTTTGCCTGATGATTTTAACTGCAGGATGTGGCACTTTCGGAGGGCCGGATAAAACCGGTGAATTCAGATTGAGTTCAGAGAAATTCGGAACCACCTCTTATCATGTGATGGGCTATTCATATGAAGAAGGGGAGTTTTACAGGTTCCCGTATAAAGGAGAGCCGGTCCCCGATATCATCAATGAGGGAATCCTGGTACTGGAGGGTGGAGAAGTAACCTCCCTGCCCTGGTTCCATACCCCGGCCGATGTAAATGGATTTGCCCTGGCCGGTGAATTTGCATCCCTGAAAGATGCGCGGACATTTTATAATCAGTATGATGAAGTAGCGGATGATCTGCAGTTTGAGATCGAAAGTGATACGGTAGAGCTCTACCAGGTTTGGATTCAGCAAACCCAGGCAGGCAACTTTGTAAAACTGCTGGTGAAAGATCTGCTCCATAGCGAAAGTGAAGTCGGGGCCGTTTATAATGAAGTGGTACTGGAGTACACCTATCAACCAGACGGCACCCGGAAATTCCCGGATTGATCCTCCATGTTTTTTTCTATATTAGGGCATGAATTTTGCGCTTCTTGGATTTATTGTATACCTGGTGGTGATCCTGGTAGTGGGATTCATTACCTACCATATTAACAGATCCCATAAGGATTTTTTTATTGCGGGCAGAAAGCTGAATCCCTGGGTTGTGGCTTTGTCAGAACGGGCTTCCGGGGAGAGTGCATGGCTCCTGCTGGGATTGCCGGGAGCGGCTTTTGCTGCAGGATTGCTGGAGTTCTGGACAGCCTTTGGTTGTGTAAGCGGGATTATCTTCTACTGGTTTATCATTGCCCGGCCTTTGAGGGAAGAGACCGAACGCCTGGGTGCCATTACCCTGCCAACATTCCTGGCTGCAGGATTTCACAGGGGCGGGGCCACCATTCGTGTGCTGGCCACTTTTATCATTATTTTCTTCTTTATTTTTTATCTCTCTGCCCAGTTCAACGGAGCTGGCAAAATCCTGAACGTCACATTCGGGATTGACCAGACCACCGGTATGATCATTGGTGCTGTGGTAATCATTTTCTATACCATGATGGGAGGTTTTTTTGCTGTGGCATGGACCGATATGGTTCAGGGGATCATGATGATCGGGACCCTGGTCATACTTCCCCTGGTGGGTTTCATTGAAATCATGGAGACGGGCGGGGGTACAAAACCGCTGGCCGGCCTGGTGACACAGGAAGGCTATCCCCTGCTCTCTATTACCGGGGGGAGAACGGGATGGGCAGCAGCAGCTCTGATTATCAGCGGCCTGAGCTGGGCATTGGGCTATATGGGCCAACCCCACCTGCTTACGCGATTTATGGCCATACGGAAAGCTGCAAACATCAGGATCTCGCGGCGCATTGCCATCGCATGGGCCATCCCTGCATTTACGGGAGCGGTGCTGATCGGGATGATCGGGGCCGGCATGTATGGGCAGGGAATGTTTAACGATATTGAAAAGGTGATGCCACAGCTGGCCAATGAATTGCTGCCTGCCTGGCTTGCCGGTATTTTTGTAAGCGGGGCCATAGCTGCCATGATGTCCACGGCCGACAGCCAGTTGCTGGTGATCAGTTCCTCCATCATTGAGGATCTCTTCCATCAGACCCTGGGCAGGGATGTGGGTGAAGCCTCCCTGCTGAAAGGAAGCAGGATCATAACCATTGTGGTGGGCCTGATCGGTTTCACCATTGCCCTTACTTCGGACAAGCTGATCTTCGCCATGGTCTCCTATGCCTGGGCAGGACTGGGATCTTCTTTCGGCCCGCTTGTCCTGCTTATGCTCACCTGGAAAAAAGTGACCTGGCAGGGAGCCATTGCCGGTCTGATTACGGGGTTTACAACCACTGTTATCTGGTCTGAAATTGTTGTGCTCGATTCGGTGATCAGTGTACGGTTTGCCTCCTGGGTATTTGCTTTGCTTGCTGTATGGCTGATCAGCATTCGCACACGTGATCGATCCTGAAAATAGCTGGTACAGATGAGGTTGATATACAATACAGGAATCCGGATATACTGGTTGGCAGCCTGGATCATTTCTCCCTGGAATACCAAAGCAAAACTATGGTTTCAGGGCAGAAAGAGCTGGAAGGAAAAACTCAAACAGGCATTTCAGGAAGAGGACCGTGTAGTCTGGTTCCACTGTGCCTCACTGGGTGAGTTTGAACAGGGGAGGCCCCTTATTGAAGCATACAGGGAACGGGCTCCCGGTCACAGAATCCTGCTCACCTTCTTCTCCCCTTCCGGGTATGAGAAACGGAAAGATTACGGGGGAGCAGATCATGTCATGTATCTGCCACTGGATACATACCGGAATGCAAAGTACCTCGTTCGATCGTGTAAGCTGGAGATGGTCCTGTTTATCAAATATGAATTCTGGTTCCATTTCCTCAGGAGACTGAAGCGGGAAGGTGTCCCCATTTACCTGGTTTCCGGTATCTTCAGGCCGGATCAGGCTTTTTTTAAATGGTACGGTGGCTGGTACAGACGGTTCCTGGATTATTTTACACATATTTTTGTGCAGCAGGAGGTTTCCCGTAAGTTACTGGAAGAATATGGCCACGAATCGGTTACAGTAACCGGGGACACCCGGTTCGACCGTGTCAGGCAGGCATCGGCAATCCCGTATAACAACCGGTCCCTGGAAGATTTTGTTTCAGGGAGACAGGTCATTGTGGCCGGAAGCACCTGGGAACCCGATGAAGTTTTGCTGGAGCTGGCGTATGGTCAGTTACCGGAGGATATCAGATGGATCATTGCCCCCCATGAATTATCCGGGGCTCATATTGAAAGGCTGCAGAAGCGGTTTCCGGAAAGTGTACTTTTCACAGCACTGGATCAGCAAAACAGTGTCTCGGAAGGGGTTGAGCCAACCTTTAGCCCGGCGCAGCCAACCTTTAGCTCGGCGCAGCCAACCTTTAGCTCGGCGAAGCCAATTCCTTCACAGGCCAGGGTGGTGATTGTGGATACCATCGGACAGCTGACTTACCTGTATCGTTTCGGGACCATTGCTTATATAGGGGGTGGATTTGGAAAAGGAATCCATAATATTCTGGAAGCTGCCGCATATGGCCTGCCGGTAATCTTTGGGCCCAACCACCTGAGATTTTCTGAAGCGGTTGAACTCATTGAACGAAAAGGAGCTTTCCCGATTACAGATGCCGGAGAATTAATATCCACCGTTCGTCAACATTTCGAAATGAACAGCCTGTTGAAAACCAGTTCGCAGATTGCTGCAAACTATGTAATGGAGCGGATTGGAGCCACATCTGCGGTGCTGGATAAAGTGTGTATAAAAACAGAGGGCAATATGTTTTAAAGGATCTTCCGGGATGGGGATTTCTTTCTATTTTTGGCACATAATTGCCAGTTGAAAATACCATCACCTTTGTTTATCAAATTTTTTCAGATCAGCATTCAAATACATATAACCAAAACTAAACATCTATGAAAAAAGTGAAAAGATTATTGCTCTCAATGATGGTCCTCGGGCTGGCTGCGGGAGTAATGGGACAGGGTACCACCACATCCGAAATGAATGGTACGGTCAAAGATGAAAACGGAAATCCCCTCGAGGGGGCTACTGTTGTGGCGGTGCATACCCCCACCGGCTCTCAGTATGGTGCCATCACCAATGACCAGGGATACTTCACCATTCCCCTGATGGATGTGGGAGGTCCTTATGATATAAAAATTTCCTTTGTGGGTTACACTACATTTGAGAAGAAAGATATTTACCTTTCCCTGGGGCAGGCATATTCAATCAACACACAGTTATCGACAAGTGAAGTGGCCATTGCCGAGGTTCAGGTTGTAGGACGCAGGGTTAAGGAATTTGATGTTTTTGACGGGAACCGCACCGGTGCGGAAACCGTTCTGGATGAGGAGGATCTGAACAGAATGCCTACCATCTCGGGCGATCTCAATGATTTTACACGCTATACCCCCCAGGCGAGGGTGGTTGGAGCCGGCATCTCTTTTGCCGGTATGAATAACCGCTACAATTCGGTAATGATCGACGGGACTGTAAACAATGATGTGTTCGGACTTGCTGCAAATGGGATGAACGGGGGCCAGACCGGGGTTTCGGCTTTCAGTTATGAGGCCATAGAGCAGTTCCAGATTGTACTGGCGCCTTATGATGTGCGGAATGGTGGTTTTGCCGGGGCCGGTGTGAATGCCGTTACAAAAAGTGGGACAAACACCATTGGAGGTTCTGTATATTTCAAATACAGGAACCAGAGCCTGGCCGGAAAAACACCCACGGATAATGAATCTGCTGAGCGTACCAGACTGGCAGATTTCACTGCTCAAACTTATGGATTTAACCTGGGTGGACCCATCATTAAGAACAAGCTTTTCTTCTTTGCCAACGTTGAAATGCAAAACGACCAGACACCTCGTCCTTTTAATGTGAATGATTACATAGGAGACACCGATGAGGCGGGACTTCAGGCCCTGAGAGATTTTACAATCAACAATTATAACTATGATCCGGGGACATTTGGTGATGTTACAAATTCACTGAAAGGTCAGAAGTTCTTTTTACGACTGGACTGGAACATCAACAGCAAGCATAAGCTCATGATACGGAACCAGTATACTTATGGAGAAAGCATTTCCCCCGGACGTTCTGAAACCGATGAACTCTATTTTGCTAACAGGGGTGTTTTCTTCCCATCTACTGCCAACACAACAGCCATAGAGTTAAAAAGCAGGTTTTCTGCCACCATGTCCAACAACCTGAAAGTAAGTTATGCCTATGTACATGATAACAGGGAAGTGATGGGGGATAAATTTCCCGGTGTGGTTATCGAAGATGGTCTCGGAGAAATATACCTTGGGGGAGAAGTCTATTCTACGGGGAATGAACTTACCCAAAAAATACTGACCCTGACAGATAATTTCCAGATCAACAGGGGGAAACATACCCTGACAGTTGGTACACATAATGAATTTTACGATATCTATAATCTCTTTATGAGAAGGGCATATGGTTATTATGAATTTGATGATGTGGCCGCATTTGAAGCCGGAGCTCCGGCTTATTACAGAATAGGATATTCACTGGTGGACGATGTGAGGGGGGATGGATCAGAGGCTGCAGCCATATTCAATGCCATGCAACTGGGATTCTATGTACAGGATGAAATCAGGGTTTCGGATCAGTTAAAGGTCACGGCTGGTTTGCGGCTGGATATCCCCGTCTATTCGGATCAACCCCTGGGAATCGATGGATTTAATGATACTACCATTGTTAAGCTGGAATCTCACTATGATCTCCAGGGAGCCAGGTCGGGACAGATGCCTTTTACACAATTGCTGATTTCACCCAGGATTGGTTTCAACTGGGATGTGACCGGTGAAAAGAGGACCCAGGTAAGGGGTGGAGCAGGGATCTTTACTTCAAGGGTTCCCTTTGTCTGGCCTGCCGGATCCTATACCAATAACGGACGCATGGTGGGAGATTTCAAAGACTACGGGACAATTCCGTTTGAACCTGAATGGGACAGGCAATATGTACCTCCCAAGGATGGTACGGTACCTTCCGGCAGCCAGATCGACCTTTACGCCAAGGACTTCAAATTGCCTCAGATGTTAAGGTTTGACCTGTCGCTGGACCAGAAGCTTCCGGGTGATGTGGTCGCTACCGTTGAGGGGATATTCACAAAAACCATCAACAATGTACTCTGGAAGGATGTAAACATGAAACCGGCCTGGGGCCATGCTACAGGAACTCCGGATGACCGGCCACTTTACAAGACCTATAAAAACGGGATTGAATCCTATTACGGACAGATCATGCTGGGTGGGAATACCAATAAGGGATATGCCTATAACATGACCCTCCAGTTGCGGAAGAAATTCAGCATGGGCGTGAATGCCAACCTGGCATATACGTATGGTACCGCCTATTCAATTTTTGACGGAACCAGCTCTCAAAACTCTTCCCAATGGAACTACCTGGTATCGAGTCCTGTACCGAGGAACAGTGCCAGGATGGGAGTTTCCGGGTTTGATCCGGGCCACAGGATCGTAGGTAATATCAACTATTCCAGGGAATATATCGGTCACCTGAAAACGATCATTTCCCTGTCATACATCGGACAGTCCGGCCGGGTTGTTTCATACATATATGACGACTACAGAGGTAAATTTACCAATGAGGCTTACAAGGGTCCCCAATTGATCTATATACCGGCAGCAAAAGATGAAATTGTATTTGCAGATGCTGCTACTGCTGATGCACAATGGACCGCGCTCAATGCGTTTATTTCCGGAAATGATTACCTCAATTCAAGAAGAGGTATGTATGCTGAAAGGAACGGTTCAAGGTTGCCTTTTGAGAACCGCTTTGATTTTAGAATAGCCCAGGATATTTTCGTGCATACAGGTGCCAGGCGGCAGACCCTGCAGATTACTTTTGATATTTTCAATATTGGTAATATGCTTAATAAGGACTGGGGGAGATTGTACTATGCATCC
This sequence comes from Bacteroidales bacterium, assembly GCA_024763595.1. Lineage (GTDB taxonomy): Bacteria > Bacteroidota > Bacteroidia > Bacteroidales. The sequence goes on from JANTFK010000013.1 coordinate 12,737, forward strand.
AACGGTAACCTGGATATTATCGAATTTGTGGAGATGATAGATGATCCTGCAGATGCTTCCACGGCTAAAACCCTGCCTACCTTTGAGTTCTCCAGGCCTGTCAATGACAGACCGTGGAAAATTGACGACTCCGGTCTCAACAGCTCTCGCTGGCAGGCCCAGCTGGGCATTAAATATATTTTCTAAACAAAAGGATTGTTTGGGATTTGAAAAAGGGTGTCCGGTGAGGTCACCCTTTTTCAGTAATATTTCCGGAAGGGATTAACAGCGGGCATACAATGATACTTTTTCTTCCGGGATGAGTAGCCCGTAAATAGTGGGATACAGGAGAGGCCTGTTTTATCCTGCATTTGTAACACTCACATAATCAATAGAATAGCAATATAAGAATCTCTTGATTGGTATAAATTATCTCATGTGTCTGCCATTCATATAGTTAGCTCACGGGTTAATTTCTTGTTGATAAAATGGGCCCCGATTCTCTCATCCCACTATTGATTTTATCTTAATTTCATTTCCCGAAAATCTGTATCACGAAGGGGCCCTTTTTCATCACCTGAAAGTCATTTGTTTGTTATCATGTGAATGAGGGTTTTTTCCCTCTTATTAGAGCGTTGTTTTACACAACAATCAGATTGTCAGTAAGTTGCGGGTTTAATGGTAATTATTAGCATCCATGTCATTGAAAATTAAACCCAATAATGAGATGGTGTTTATGGAGGCACCGGACCCTAAAACAACCAGAATAAATTGAAGAGAATGGCAGAAAAGGCAGTACCTCAGAAAAACCTTTCGTTTGTTGATCAGGAGCTTGTAGAAAAGCAACATGGAGTGAAGCAGGAGGAAAAACAGAAATCGAGACAAACGTACAGTTTTGATGAAGCCTTTAGAGCCTCAATGGATTACTTTAAGGGAGATGAACTGGCCGCCAGGGTCTGGGTCAATAAATATGCGCTGAAAGACTCAAATGGAAAGATCTATGAGCGTACACCCGATGATATGCACCGGAGGCTCGCTTCCGAAATCCACAGGATTGAAAAAAAATATCCCAATCCACTATCGTTTGATGAACTCTTTGAATTGATGCGTGGGTTCAGGTACATTGTCCCGCAGGGATCCCCCATGACCGGCATTGGAAACAATTTTCAGATAGCGAGCCTCTCCAATTGCTTTGTGATTGGTCATGATGGCAATGCTGATTCCTATGGAGGGATCCTGAAAATTGATCAGGAACAGGTGCAGCTGATGAAGCGCAGGGGTGGGGTTGGCCACGACCTGTCTCATATCAGGCCCGCCGGCAGCCCTGTACTGAACAGCGCACTATCTTCCACAGGAGTGGTCCCTTTTATGGAGCGATATTCCAATTCTACAAGAGAGGTAGCCCAGGACGGACGCAGGGGCGCCCTGATGCTGAGTATTTCGGTAAAGCATCCTGATTCCGGCCACTTTATCGATGCTAAACTGGAATCGGGAAAAGTGACAGGTGCCAATATTTCGGTGAAGATCGATGATGAATTCATGCAGGCTGTGGTTGAAGGGAAGTCCTACACCCAACAATATCCGATAGATACTGATCAACCTACACATACAAAAGAGATCGATGCCAGGGATCTTTGGAAAAAGATCGTGTACAATGCCTGGAAGTCAGCCGAACCGGGCATCCTGTTCTGGGATACCATCACCCGGGAATCAGTGGCCGACAGTTACGCCGATCAGGGGTTTAAAACGGTTTCCACAAATCCATGTGGTGAAATACCTTTATGCCCGTATGACAGTTGCCGTTTACTGGCTGTCAATCTGTACAGTTACGTGGATGAACCCTTTTCCGATAGAGCCAGGTATAACTGGGAGAAGTTCCGGAAGCATGTGAGGTTGGCGCAACGGATCATGGACGATATTATCGACCTGGAGCTGGAAAAGGTAGATGCCATCCTGAATAAGATTTACTCGGACCCGGAAGATGAAGAGATCAAACGGGTGGAGATAAGCCTTTGGGAAAATATCAAACGTAAAGCACTGGAAGGCAGACGAACAGGGGTAGGTATTACAGCAGAAGGGGATATGTTAGCTGCGCTTGGCCTGCAATATGGTAGTGAGAATGCCATAGATTTTTCTGTTGAAGTACATAAAACTGTTGCCCTGGAAGCTTATCGTTCTTCTGTGGAAATGGCCAGGGAGAGGGGTCCCTTTGAAATATTTGACTTCAGCAAGGAGAAGGAACATCCCTTTATAACCCGGTTGGAAAAAGAGGATCCGAAACTGATCGAGGAGATGAAACAATACGGAAGAAGGAACATTTCCCTGCTCACCATCGCACCCACCGGAACCACCAGCCTGATGACCCAGACCACTTCGGGTATCGAACCGGTATTCCTGCCTGTTTACAAGCGTCGCAGGAAGGTTAACCCCAACGACAAAGAGGCCAGGATCACCTTTGTGGATGAAGTTGGTGACAGCTGGGAGGAATATAATGTGTTCCACCATAACTTCCTGACATGGCTCAAAGTGAATGGGATGGATCCGGAGGAGGTGAAAAGTTACAATGATGCTGATTTGGAGGAGCTGGTCAAAAATTCCCCCTATCACAGAGCCACTTCAAATGATGTGGACTGGGTGCAGAAGGTGAAAATGCAGGGAGCTATTCAGAAATGGGTCGATCATTCCATCAGCGTCACCATCAATCTCCCGTCAGATGCGAAAGAAGAGTTGGTTGGAGATCTGTATATCAATGCCTGGAAAAATGGCTGCAAAGGAGTCACAGTATACCGGGACGGTTCCAGGACAGGTGTGTTGGTAACCAGTGACAAAAAGAAAAAAGAGAAGTCCCAGTTTCCCATTAAAAGGCCCCGGGAACTTGATGCAGAGATATTACGTTTCAAGAACAATGATGAAGACTGGATTGCCTTTATTGGTTTGATGGATGGAAGACCTTATGAGATTTTTACCGGACGTAAAGAAGAGGATACTTTCCCCATTCCATCCAAAGTAAAGAGAGGAAAGATATTAAAGATAAGAGATGAGAATGGCACCAAACGGTATGATTTTCAGTATGTGGATAAATATGGTTATAAGGTGACCATGGGGGGCCTTTCCCATCAGTTCAACAGTGAATTCTGGAACTATGCCAAGCTGATATCAGGTGTGCTCAGACATGGCATGCCGGTGGTGAATGCCATTAGCCTGATCAGTTCACTCCGGCTGGATAATGAATCGATCAATACTTGGAGTGCAGGTGTGGTAAGGTCCCTGAAGAAATATATTCCCAATGGGACCAGGGCCAAGGCTGGTGTTAAATGCGAAGAGTGTGATTCTGAAAATCTCGTATACCAGGAAGGCTGCCTGATTTGTACAGATTGCGGGCACTCCAAATGCGGATAATTTCATAGATGTTGTTTCGGAACGTGGTTCTTCGCCCAGGGGCTCAGGTCCTTCGGTTCTTAGCAAGCTAAAAATGCCAGGTTACTTCAATAGCATCCTTTAGAAGAATAGAGAATCTGACACTTTTGAGACAACCTCTTTTACTTTGTACTGAAGGAACATCCATTATTTCTCTTCTGCTCTTTTCGAGATGAGAAAGGCGATTATCAGGCCCACTCCGCCAAAAAAGAGTGCAGAAGCAAAGTATGCAGGTTCTTCCTGAATCCCGGTATATGTTTCCAGCAGACTACCGATAAATAGTCCAAGTCCGACACCTGCCAGCAGCAACGCCCATTTCAGGATCACATACACATTGGGTTTTCCCGCCATGAAATCCTTTGGATTGATTCCTTTTTCGATCATAGCCATCCGTTCCCGGTTCCTGGCTGTAACCCCAACATAAACAATTCCAAAGATTATTGCAAAAAATCCGAGAGGCACTAAAATATCTTCTAACATATCAGTTCTAATTGGTGAAACAATAAATGTTGCTTCTTTGACGCCAGTGCATGATGCCATGTTACAGATATCTGTCATTTTTTCTTAATGATCCGGTTAGTTTTTCTGGTGATCCGGTTAGAGAGCGATCAAAAAGAACGGGAAAAGTGTAACGTTTTACCCCTCCTGGCGTCTTATAAATTGCATGGAGATCCATGATGAAGAATATTACATCCACCGTGTACAGGAGGGAGATAAGGAAGCATTCAACTGGTTGGTTGATACCCATAAGGATATGGTCTATACAGTTTGCCTCCGGATGCTTACCTCTGAAACGGATGCTGCTGAAGCAGCACAGGACGTGTTTGTGAAAGCGTTCCGGTCCATGGTAAGCTTTCACAGAAAATCAAAGTTTTCTACATGGTTGTACCGGATTGCTTATAACCATTGTATCAGTGTGATCCGGAGAAAAGTAAAAGTGATCGATCTGGTAGATGAAGTGCCTGAAGGTGAGGTAAGTGAGGCAGATTTAAATGGTCTGGAAAGGCTTTCCAGGGAAGAACGTAGCAGGTACCTGCAATTGGCCATTGACTCCCTGGCTAAAACCGATGCAATGATAGTAACCCTTTTCTACTATGATGAGTTATCACTGGATGAAATAGCAAATGTAACGGGGTTGTCAGGCGGAAATATCCGTATCAGACTGCACCGTTCCCGAAAAAAAATGTACCAGGTTATCAGCGAACATTTAAAAATTGAACTATCTTCAATTCTGTAACATGGAAAGAGATCCTCACATATCGAAACTGATCGGTGAATCCGGGAAAATACCTGCACCGGGCCACTTTACCGATGAAGTGATGGATAAGATCCGGGCAATACCGGCAAGAAGAGCTTATCAACCCTTGATAGGACGGGGTGGCCGCATCATCATCCTGCTGCTCCTGTTAACAATAGTAGTCGTATCGGTAATCTACTCCGAACCCGGCGGCCGGATAGCGGACCTGGCGGAAGGTACTCAAAAGTTGCATTTGCAGATGCAGGTGCTACGCCTCAACCTGCAATTTCTTTTAAAGCATAACCTCTCCACCTGGGTGTTATCCACGCTGGCTGCAGTGTTTTTGTTGTTACTTTCTGATGTTGGTCTCAAATGGCACAGGTTCATCTAAATGACCCCCAGCTCTTTACCAACCTTGATAAATCCCCTGATGGCCAGGTCCAGATGTTCCTGTGAGTGGGCTGCAGATAACTGAACCCTGATCCTGGCCTGGTCACGCGGAACCACCGGAAAATAGAACCCGATCACATAGATACCTTCATCCAACAACCGGGCTGCAAACTCCTGAGATAGTTTGGCGTCATAAAGCATCACTGCGCAAATGGCCGATTGCGTAGGTTTTATATCAAAACCGGCTCCGGTCATTTTCTCCACGAAATAATCTGTATTGCGATGCAGGCGTTCCTGTAATTCGGAGGTTTCATCCATCATGTCAAACATTTTGATCCCTGCACCGACCACTGCAGGAGGCAGTGAGTTGGAGAAAAGATAGGGCCGGGATCGCTGACGAAGCATTTCAATGATCTCTTTCCTGCCGGTTGTAAACCCACCGATAGCTCCGCCAAAAGCCTTGCCAAGGGTTCCGGTAATGATATCGACTTTTCCCCTGATATTAAAGAGTTCTGTTACACCCCGGCCTGTTTTCCCGACTACGCCTGCCGAGTGACATTCATCCACCATAACCAGGGCATCATATTTTTCGGCCAGTTCGCATATGCGCCCCACCGGTGCCACATTACCGTCCATTGAAAAAACCCCGTCGGTTACAATGATACGGAACCGCTGCTCCTGTGCCTGGATCAGTTGCTGTTCAAGATCTTCCATATCAGCGTTGTTGTACCTGTAGCGCCGGGCCTTGCAAAGCCTGACGCCATCAATGATGGATGCATGGTTGAGTGAATCGGAGATAATGGCATCA
>JANTFK010000014.1 GCA_024763595.1 Bacteroidales bacterium
TGTAACACCGGAGTGATATTTCCCAGAATATCTACAGCGTTCTATCCGATGCATGTTTATTGTCGATTCTTTAAAACCCAGGAATAGCAAGGGATCCCGGGCACCTTATGCATACAAAAAAAACGCTGACATAAGTGGAATGATCCACTGATGTAACATGAGTGTGACATGCGGAAATTGAAAAAAAAGAACCATGGAACTTATGCAAGTTATTGGTTTTTCGCATGGTTACGGGACCGTTCTGCAGCTCCGGCCTGCAACACAGAACAATCAAAGAGATGGATTGTGGTAACGGAACATACGCTCACCCCTGTACACTATCTTAGGAGTCCGGAGAGCCGGGCAGAATCCAATATCCTTACCTCTTTTCCTTCGGTCCGGATGATTCCTTCCCTGTTCAACTCTCCCATGGCACGGCCCACAGATGGACGTGCCACCCCGAACAGTTCCGAAAGCTGTGACTGGGAATGGGGCAGCAGAAAATGACCGGCACCGTACATGGCCGATATATCCAGCAGGTACTGGGCCAGTTTCCCTTTTATGGTGGAGAAGGAGAGAAACTTGATCTTGCTGGAAAGGAACTGTCCCCTGCTGGATACATTATTGATAAAATTGAGCAGTACTTTTTGACTGGCCTGCATCATCCCCAGAAATGCCTCCCTGGGAATGGAGAGGATCTGCACATCTTCAGCCGCGGTAAGATTCACCGGATAGCTGTTTTGCGATCCAAAAAGAAAAGCCGGAGCCAGTGGACGCGGAGGAAAAATATCTTCTATCTTGATCACTTTCCCGGCATAATCAACCATCTCCGCTTTTACGCTCCCCCCGATCACAAGATGGAGGAAGTGTACCTTCTCACCTGCCTGTGCAATTACGGATCCTTTCCGGAAGGTCCTGATCCTTACCGAAGAACCGGTAAGGATTGCTGCAATCTCTTCCCGGTTCAATCCGCGAAAGAGCGGGCAACCGGTCAATTTGTCAAACAGTTTATCATCAATTTGCTCCATACGGACAGGCATAACACGGGCCGTCTATCGCTGTCCGGCCGCTTTAAATTCTATTTGATTTTTTCCTTTTTTCCCGGGTTGCTTCACCGTAAAGACAATCCGGGTGATCCCTTCCTTCCAGTATCTTTTGAGCATATTGTCACTGACCTCATAAAATTCAATCTCCGGTGAAACCAAACGGGCATTATATTTCATTTCCAGCACAAATGCATCTCCTTCCAGGATCAGTTCCCCCGGAGCGCTTTCAGATACCCTGCAGGCAGTGACAAAGTTCAGCGTAGTGGGGGCCTCTCCGGGTGCGTTTAAAACATACTGATCGGAAATGGTAAATTTCTTTCCACGGTCGAGACGGTAACTGCGCACCCACTTTTGCACCCCTGCTTCGGCCGGATAGGCGCCCGCAATATCTGTAGAAAAGAGCACTTTCCTGGCGTCGCTGTAAAAAGTGGTGTTTTTTGCCGCATATTGCCGGCCCTGCATCTGGTCAATACCATTGATCTGTGGCAAATTATGGTAGCGGGACTGCATCGTCCAGATTTCGTATCTCCGGTTGCTGAAAGTCCTGGCCGTATATTTCTCCCTTCCGATATCGATCAAACAGGGTTTGCCGTTGAAATAAAGTACACAGCTACCGATATCATTGTGATTGTGGCTCTCGGCATTATGCCCTCCCTTGGCTGCAAAAAAGAAACCTTCGGCAGAACCGGCTCTGTCCCTGGCTCCGCCCACCTCTATATCAGGTAACCAGAAATCGCTGATCAATGCATTTTCCGCAGGGGCCGCGTTAATTTCATCCAGCAGCATGAGTTGCACAATCTGTTCATCAATCTTCCCCCTGGGCAGCACTTTTCCCCACTCCTGTTTTTTAGCCAGGTACGCACCAAATTTCTGCATAACAGGATCCTGCGTAGCTTTTCCGTAACTGTATATAATACCTGGCCTGCTACCGGTGGTGGCATCGGCATCCGCAAAATTGATGAAATAGGGATAATTGATGTAGGCTTTGTAAATATAGGCCCCCATGTTCCTGATCAGCCGGTTATCAAAAACATTAAACTTTCCGCCGGTGGCCATTCCCAGCAGTTCCAGGTTCTGGTACAACGATGCTCCGGCCCTGCCCCAGTAAGATGGTCCTTCGTCGCATCCGCCATCTGCCGGATAATGGTTCAGAAAAGCATCCAGAGAACGCAGCACCTTCCTGACCCCCTCAATCTTTTGCTCCCGATCATCCTCCATAATAAGTATGGCTGTCAGCATATTATGATTGGTCCAGGGGTTCCAGTTGTTAACGGTTCTGCTGCTGTCGAACCCCATCCACCAAAAATCCTCCCGCTCATAGTAAGGAGTGATGGCCTTATACATAATCTCATCTTTCAGCCGCTTCGAGATAAGCGGATGCACATGATCAAATTCGTTGTGGAAGAGATACCAGGTCCAGGATAGAATATTGGCGATCTCTCCAACCCCGAGATCGATGGAAGGCATCTTGATATCGGGGAGACCCCGGGGCGACGGCAAATGAGCCGACCAGCCCCACCAGGTTTGTTCGCTGTAGTACCACACTCCGTTAATGATCTGATCCATAAACCTGCCTTTACCTTCCACAAGTTCACCCATTACCGAGGCGATCAAAGCAGCCCGGGGTGCAGCATAGGCACCCTGCCGCCGGTCACCTGAACGAATATATTCCAGGTAATCTGTCGCTTTTACAACCGGCCACTGGTAATCCAGCTTCTCCTCGGCTTCCGCTATATATTGCTTTTTAAGAACCTCCGGTAAACGGCCCCAGAAATCACGATCCCTGTAGGCCGGAAAACCGTATGCTGAGAAGTTATCCATCAGTACATATTCCAGTCCCGTCTCTTTTGCCTCTTTCTGCAGGATGTTCCGGTCTCCAGCAGAAAACCCGCTCATGGTAAAGCAATTGATCAAAATAATAATAACCGTCTTTTTCATCATCATGGATTGTTTACAATTTCGCAATGATCTTATAGGTACCGGGTTCCACCATACAGATGCCATCCTTCACCTCTGTACCGGCTACCGCTTCTCCGGACAACCCGGTAACTTCGATAGTAGCACGCCTGAAATCTTTAGGAAGAATGATCTTTGCAATGGTTTTTCCGGGTACGGTAATGTCAAGGGTAAAGATATTTTCTTCAAGCTCCCAGGCTGATGTAATCATTCCCGGAGGAGCGTTGAATGAGCAACTGACCCGGTTGATATCACCAACGGGTTTGGGTGCAATAATAATCTTATTGTACGCAACAGATCCGGTATCCTGGTAAATTCCTCCCAATCCGGTAAAGAACCATTCCATCAGGTGCCCGAGCATCATATGATTGTTCGACACCCTGGTCAGTGCTGCCCAGCTTTCGGTTAGTGCGGTTGCCCCTTTCTGTAACTGATACCCGTAGCCGGGACGGTCACTTCTGCAATTCATTTTATACAGTATATCAGACCGCCCGTTCTCACTCAGTACCCGGACCAGAAAATGATAACCAATATCTCCGGCCGTTAACCGGTAATCGTTGTGCACTATAGAATAAATCAGGTTCCTGAGAACCCTCTTTTTATCCTTTTCCGGTATGATGCCGGTATAAAGCGACATGGCATAGGATGTCTGGCTCCCTGTGGCACAAACTGCAGTCTCCGGGTGGTAAAATGCCGATTGAAATGCAGCCTTAACGCGTGCGGCCCGTTCGATATATCTCTGATAATCACCGGGTAATTGCAACATGTCAGCAGTTCTGGCAACTATTAACAGATCATAATAATAGATGGAGGTTGCCGTAAGCGCTTTTGGTGTCAGCTGTGCCGGACCGGGAGGCCGGGGTCCCAGATCAAACCAGTCGCCCAATCCGTGATCCAGTATATGGTCACGGGTTTTTTCATGCAGGTACTCAACATATCGTTTCATCATGGGGTATGCCCTTGTCAGCACATCGCGGTTACCATACCATTTGTAGAGTTGCCAGGGTATGATTACCGCGGCACTGCCCCACTCAGGCGAATCACGGAAACCTCCTTCAAAAGGAACATATTCGGGTGCAATATCGGGAATCAACCCATTCTCAAGCTGGGAATCGGTCATATCGGTCACGATCTTATCATAAAGCGCCTGTATGTCATAATTAAAATGAATCGACGGGCCCATCAGGTATGTCTGCTCAAGCCAGCCCAGCTTTTCGCGATGCGGACAGTCGGTGGTAACACTGGCCAGGTTACTTTTGATCCCCCAGTTTATCAGTTCAAAAATCCGGTTAAAAAGCGTATCGGAACAACTGAAGGATCCCACTGTGGGTGATGAATTCCGTGTATGCAGCATTTTGAGCCCTAACACTTCCGTTGGTTCTCCGGCATCCGCGGGGTCAATGATCTCCACATCGGCATATCTGAATCCGTAATAGGTAAACCTGGGGCGCCACTCTTCAATGCCTTCACCCTTCAGGGTATAGTTAAATTCATAGGGCCCGCCGCCGCTTCGTTGCGTAATATCTCCCTTTTCGTTGATCAGTTCATCGGGACGGATCCGGATGTGTGCTCCCCGGTTCCCCTTCACCTTCAAAGAGATAATTCCGGAAGCATTCTGGCCAAAATCATAGATGGTCCTGCCCGTACCGGATGTACTGACTTTCCGGGGCTCAAACTCCTGCATCACCCTGAGGGGATAATCTGTTTCGGGCTCCAGTCCGGCCGTTGTATGATCAAGCACAACAGCCCGCTGCCATGCGCTGTCATCAAATCCAAAACTGCACCAGCCTTCCTGTTCAAGTGTGGCGTCGTAATCTTCGCCTCCGTAGATACTGCTGAATGTAACTGGAGAGGGGGTAACTTTACAGCCTGCATCAGACACAATATACTTTACAGTACCACTCTTCAAGACAACGCTGATCCTGAAAATCAACCTGGGGTATCCATAGGCAATAACAAGTTTCCTGTAACGTTCACGGTTAATATTATAAAAGCCGTTCCCCACCAGAATCCCGACGGCATTCCCACCCTCTTTGATATAATCCGTTATGTCGTAACTATTGTACAGGATTCTTTTCTGGTAAAGGGTCCATCCCGGAGATAAGAAACGGTCGCCCACCCTGGTATTATTGACCAGGAGTTCATAATGACCCAGACCGCTGATCTGAATGGAAGCACTTTCGACAGGATCATGAATCGTGAACTCCCTGCGAAACATGGGCACCGTTGATCGTTTCACCCCTTTTCTGCCCAGGTGATCCCCTGAACCATGAACCCCGGGTATGATCAGCATGCTGTCGGGCAACTGCTCAAAGGCGATCCACCGGGCATTGCCCCATCCTTCAGTGATATAGTTTTCCCCGGAATCTTTACAACTGATGATTATAACAGATGCCACGAGAAACCAAAATATTTTCCTGATCCTTTCCGGTAGAGTGGAGCCTTTTCTCAGTTGTAACATGCGCTGCGTTTAAAGAAGGTCAAAGTTAATGTAATGCTTGTTTTTTTTCTGCTGCTTCCTCCCCGGGTTGATGGAGGATAAACGCAGACCTTACCGGAGCCGGCATTTCACTCTCCAGCCCTTTTACTGTTTTCCATATTACCTCGCTGAACAGATGATCGGGAGCCGCATCCATCACCTCGAGATTGAAACTGTCGGAAAGCTTCGAAATGATATTCTCATTCCTGTTCATCTCATGAATATCGTAACTGGCACCGACAGCAACGAAAGGGGTCAGATCCGGTGATGCAGTAAAACACTCCCACATCGGCGTGGCAGCCGCATCGTACTGGCTCATGGGAGGCAATCCCAGGATGAGTTCAATGGTCCGGAGCATAGACGTGGTGGAGTAAACCGTACTTACCCGGGCATTTCGCTTCACATAGGGGCTGACAATATATGCCGTCGACCGGTGTGCATCCACGTGGTCGGGACCGTTCTGAGCATCATCTTCCAGTATAAAGATGGCCGACTCTCCCCAGATGGGACTATGGCTAATGTGCTCAATAAGTTGCCCCACGGCAAGATCGTTTTCAGCCACCATGGCTTTTGGAGTGGGCATTCCCACCCTGGCACCTGAGGTATGATCATTGGGTAACCTGAGTGAACTGAACTGCGGAACCGCATCGATAGCAACAAGTGAATCAAAATCCTCCCTCCATTTCTCAAATCGCACCATGTCCGGAATTGTAAGGTTAAAGCCAGGGAAATCTTCATCAAAATGTCCCCGGAGACTCTCCACCCCGGTGTGGTTATTCGAGATAAATTCCCCATAGCTCCGGTAGCTGACACCGGCACGCCGGCAGTAATCCCAGATAAATCCTTCCAACGGAAAAGCAATTTCCCTGGAACCTTCGTAATCATATGTTCCACCCCGCCGGCCATAGCTTGTAGGCCATGTTTTTTCCACGTAGTCATTTGCATATGCTGCCATGGACCAGTTATGACCGTCAGCACTTACCTCCGCATTTACATAAAAATTATCCAGCAGTACAAACGCTTTCACCAGCTTATGCTGGTTTGGGGTGATAACTTCGGGAAACAGACAAAGTCCGGGATCACCGTTACCTTCCGGAATATCCCCTAAAACCTGGTCGTAGGTCCTGTTTTCCTTGATGACATAAAACACATATTTGACCGGGCTGGGATCCCCGACTTTCTGGGGAATGGGATTTCCATCCTGACCGGAATATTGTTGTTCCGCTTTCTTAGAATACGGCGTATTTTTATAAACTGCTTCGGTATAAATTTTCAATGCACTTTCATCCGGTTCGTTTATCCTGGTCAGGCTTCCCTTGAACAGGTTACCAATATATTGTGTGGAATCTGTTGTGTGTTTATAGGGATCAGGGCCTTTGGGGTTTGCAAATGATGAAGAGCCTTTGCCATTGGTTACCCATATCTTCTGATTAACCACCCTGACCGATGTGGGGTACCAGCCGGTTGGAATAAACCCCAGGCTTCTGCATTCCCCTATTTCCGAGATATCAAATACAGCAAGGTTGTTGTTATCTGCATTGGCTACATAGAGCCTTTCAAGATCATCAGAAACAGCCAATGCATTTGGTGTACTTCCTGCCGGTGCATCAGGAAAGCATGCGGTATGTAATCTTTCAATCACTTTTCCTGATTCCGTATCAATAATATGTACCGAATTATCATTGGCACATGAAGTGAAGAGGAATTTCCCGTCAGGGCTCAGAAGCAGATCATTGGGACGGCTTCCCACGGGAACTTCATCCAGTAAAGAGAGCGTTACAGGATCAATTATTGCAATGGCATCACCTCCCCAGAGAGAAACGTATAACACAGATCCATCTTTTGAAAATGTGCAGGTAAAGGCCTCATGAGCAAGAAAAAGCCTTTTGCTTGCATGACTCTCCAGGTTAACTTTATAGAGCGCACTATCCTCTTTCGTGGTAATATAGAGGTTTTCATTTTTCGGATCCAGCGCCAGTCCTGTCGGGGAGATCCTGTTGGGCCATGCTTCCCCGAGTATGACAGCGTCCACTTCATCAAGGCTATTGTCCGAAGTATCATAAATCCTTATCATATTGTCATTCCCGCCGGAGGCATACAACCTGGAGTGATCCTCATTGAATGCCAGTCCATACCATGATTTTGGAATAACCTTCTTATCGATTATCTCAAATGTATTGGGATCGATCAGCATGACAGATTGTTCACTCTGACCATTATTCGTGACTGCCAGCACCTGACCGTCTTTTGATGTTACCAGGTGCAGTGGCAGGTCACCCAGCGGAATAGATTCTCCCGGGACAGAAAGAGCCCAGCCATTTGGAAGCATTGTACGCCGGGAATTCAAAAGTGCGTCCAGCGCATATGCTTCATCCTTGATATTGCCAGTATGGGTACAGGATAATTGAATGAATGTTAGTAAGGCGTAAAGCAAAATAAAACACGGAAGGTGACTTTTTTTCAAATGATTCATCGGTTTTGTTTATTTTATGTCAGTCTGATGTCGGCTTGTTCGTTGCAGCATGAGCTCCATCAGCTTTATAGCTGATACTTCCGCCTTACGGCGGATAAATACGCGGGACGTATTATCCCCTACTTCATAGGTAACTGCTTCCGCACCATATTCAAAAAAGAAGTAGGATGTTGATGTGATCCTGGGCTCATCCGGCGAATTGGGTTTAATATTGGGTTCATATCCGTCCAGTTCCCCGGTAGTGGCCCGGATCATAGCGGGCACCAAACCCGGCATGTTCCCTTCCATCTCAGGTGGAATGGTATAGTAAATATCCTCCTGCGTGGAATGAAAATCTATCCCAAAGTAGAATTTACCACCGGTTGCCACGGTTTTTTGACTCATGAAATCCCGTATGGCCCGGGTTTCGGGCTGGTTGAGATTCGCCCAGTCACGATTCAGGTCCACTCCGCCTCCGTTGTGGCGCCAGTGTCCATGATATACCCCGTCGGGATTAATCACCGGTACCACATAGGCAGTAAATTCATTTCTGAAGTTTTTCGCCAGTTCACTATCGGCGCTTATGGTTTCCACAAAGGTTTGCATGGCCAAATACCCGGTGACTTCAGGCGGATGTTGCCGCGAAAATATCATGATCATTTTTTGATCATCTCCTGTACCTATTTTCAGCAGCTGGATCGCTCTTCCTTCATGGCTTTTCCCGATTATTGTGTCAGAAACATAAGGCCGCGTTTCTAAATGACGGATCCAACGCTCCAGTTGCAAAGAAGTAAGCAACTCCTGGGCGGATATCCAGCTTGTATCCCGGTCTATTGTAAGCTGAAAGGTCAGGTCCACGGGCACCACTTCCCCCTTTTCTGTTGTCTTCATGGTACTAAAACACCGGGATGAATCCAGGGGGGTCCAGTTCAAACCATCCCTGCTCATTTTGGGAAAGTAGCGATGTGTCACACCTTCCGGATAGGTAATGTGTACGTATAGCCCGCACGCTTTTTCCGACCATATCTTGAAGGCATACCAGGGACTGTTGTTGACAGGCGTATTTTCCGGTGTGATCAGGAGCGTAATAAGCGTGTCGTTCGTACGTGCTGCGCCATTTAACCTGGCTCCCTCAAATTCATTGGAAACAAATAGCCCTTTCCCCAGGTCAAAGGTTCCCCTGTACTGTAGCTGAATGGGGACCGTCTGTGTACTCACCCTTTTGACCTGCTCCTGTCCTTCCCACTGTGAAGCATCTTTACATCCGCAAAACCAGGCCATCATCAACATGATGATGAACAAGCCCCGGGATCCGGGATGGAACCGTCGCCCGGAACAGCTAATCATCATCATCCGTCTCACCAACCAGCGGATCATCTATCAGTGAAGGCTGGTTATCCCGTTCAAAATAATAAATAAACACCCTGGCACTATCCCGCAGGTAATCGATCCTGCCAACCTCCACCCGGTTGATCTTCAGCCCTGTCCTCTCCTCCAGGTCACGGATCAGCTCCTGTTGCTTATCAGGTTTGATCAGGTCGATATTCTCATAGATGATCACCCTTCGGATCTCATGCCGCAGCAGAAACACCCGCTCCATCATATAGGTGATCCCCACCAGCAAAATATTGGTCAGGACAAGTTCGGCATAACTGACCCGGCGGTTGGCCAGGCCATTAATCACCGATATCCCGATGGTCAGGAAGAGGTAGGTCATTTCCCGGATGGGAACCTGCCGGGTCCTGTACCGGAGCATGGAAAATATGGCAAAAAGTCCCAGGGCAAATCCCATATTCACATTGATGTTCTCCAGCAACATCACCATGAAATAGACCACCTGGCTGATCAGGATAAAAGTGAAGAGGTAATCTTTCCTGGGGGTGGTTTTATAATAGAGAATCCTTACCACATATAGTATCACCAGGAGGTTGAATACAAATTTGATAACCAGATCCAGGAAGTCTTCCCAGTTCATCAATTCGATGTTCAGAAATTCAGGCATGCTGTGACTGTTTTTTAAATGTGAAGAATTGATTGTTAATTTTATGTACCCTGCGTACCCTTTGCTTGAATCTGTTCTGTTTCAGGTCCCGGTCGAGTAACGCCATACCGATGGCATACTTGCTGAACCGTCGCGGGGTGATCCGGAAATGGCGAATCGCTGCATGGAAGGGTGAACCGGAGAGCATCTTCTCATACTTGATCTCCGCAATGGAGATGCCGGGAAGTTCCAGCTCCGTACCGGAGCCTTTGCCGGAAAAGCTGAGATTGTAATCCAGGGTAATCCGCTCCTTCTGGTTGTGACTCACCAAGGTGATCCGGTTGAATCTGTTTCCCAGGGTCAGTGCCATCTCTTCCCTCCGGTAGGGACAATAGCCAGAGAGAAATTCTTCCTCCCTGGCAGTGTTTTCACGCTCCTGCCCCGATCTCCTGATCCGGTTCTTGATGGTGGTCCCTTTGGCATTTTTAAATTTCACCTCCAGGAAGCTCAGATCGGATGTGCCATACTCCCTGATCCGCACTTTGTGCCGGTTGGCTTTCCCCCTGTGGTGTTTATGGTACATCTCCAGTAGCGCTGTATCATAGTAATCAGTCCGGTAAAGGTGTGTACGGATACCATTGATTTCCAGCACCCTGTAATCTTTATCCACCCTGGCAAGAATCTGCGGGAGATACACAAAGCTGAAGAGGAACTTGCGATCCTTCCTGCGCATCAGGCTTGCCTTCCGGACCTCTTCAAGGGTGATCCCCTCGTAACCTTCCAGGATCTGCTCAATCTCACTTGCTATATTCATAGACATAAGCTTTTCTCTTCACCAGCCATCCCTTCTCATTATAATACTGCTTTTCAATCCTCAATCCATCCGCATATATATATTTAAGCGTTTGGGATACCTTTCCCTTCACATCCAGCTTGATCTCCTCCACCAGCTTGCCGTCTTCATTATATACATATTTTTCCCATTTCCTCACTTCCCCACGCCTGTTCATCTCTTTCACCTCTGTCAGCTCTCCTTCCTCATCAAACTTTTCAATTGATTCCACCAGGGGATCCTCGTTGCCATTCTCTACAAAATATTCATAAACGGTACGTGAGGTAATCCCTTTCTCCCTGATGGTTTTTTTACTTTGACCTGATACCATGCCCATAAAAGGCAACAGGACAACCAGCATTGTCAATACACGCTTTTTCATTTTTTATTACCGTTAATTCAAGACCCACAATGATAAATATATAATAAATTCCTATGCGAATCATAACTCCCTGTAACATATGTTACCGAATTGTTCCTTAGCATCTCCGCAATTTTGTTGCATCACTCAACCATACCTGAATATTTTAACAATAACATGATGATACGGGAAGTAGTAAAGATCGACGAAGATTTATGTGACGGATGCGGGCAATGCATCCCCGGTTGTCACGAAGGAGCGCTCCAGATGATCGACGGGAAAGCCAGGTTGATCAGCGATCTGATGTGTGACGGGTTGGGAGCCTGCCTGGGACACTGTCCCCAGGGAGCCATCGCCATTGAGAAGCGGGAAGCTGAACCCTACAACGAAACAAAGGTCATGGAGATCATGGTGGAGAAGGGGGAAAACACTGTTGTGGCCCATCTGCTGCACCTGAAAGAGCACAATGAGATGGAGTTCCTCCGGGAAGGTGTGGCATATTTGAAGGATCATGAAGAGGAGTTGCCATTCGATATTCACCAGGTGATGAGCCGCGTACACCACGCCAGGGTGGAGGAGGAACAGTTGGCATGTGGTTGCGCCGGCTCCGAGGCCAGGAGTTTTCAGCCACAATCTGCCAACGGCCATCAGGTCGCCCCACTGGCCACTGGAGTGGCAGCTGCAGCCACTGGAGCGTTCTCAGTGGCACATACTGCGCAGGCCGAACAACCTTCAGAGTTGAGGCAATGGCCGGTACAGATGCACCTGATCAATCCGGGAGCCTCCTATTTTCAGCAGGCAGACCTGGTGCTGGCGGCTGACTGTGTGGCATATTCCCTGGGCAACTTTCATACAAAATGGCTCAAAGGAAAAAGCCTGGTCATCGCCTGTCCCAAGCTGGACTCCGGAATAGAAAGTTATGTTTCCAAGCTCAGGGCTTTGATAGATGAATCAAAAATCAATACCTTAACGGTCATGATGATGCAGGTCCCCTGCTGCGGAGGTTTGTTGCAGATGGTGAAAATGGCAGCCGGGCAGAGTGAAAGAAATGTACCCGTAAAATCGGTCATTGTGGGTGTGGAAGGGGAGATACTGCGTGATGAATGGATATAAAATAAAATATCAATGTCATGTACCGACAACCCACCGGCACCGGCAACGCGCTGAAACTGCCGTTGCCACAGGATGCCTGGATGATCTTCAGGTTCGACAACCATGAAGTGATCAGGCTGGACCTGGAACCGGGATCTTCCATTGAAAACCATACCAATGAATGGAGAATTGTTTTTTATGTGGTGAGTGGAGCGGGGGAACTCAATGTGGAAGGGATCACACACAACCTGAAAGCCGGACAGTTCATCGCTGTGGAGGCAGGACTGAACAGGTTCTGGAAAAATACGGGAGAGAAATTACTGGAATTGCTGGTGATCAAAACAGAGGATAAAAACTGACAGGAGGTTTTACTCAATGGGTCATAAAAATGTAAAACTTCCGGCAGCCGTATTTCTTTTTGTTTTTTTCCTCCTCACCATGGTCCAGTTAAAGGTGGAAAATCCATTGTTGCTCCTGGAACGGTTTTTAAAAGGCGGAGGCTGGGTTGAGATAGCGGTCATTGCACTGTACGGTGCTGTGGTAGCCTATCACATGCAGGATCCGGCGAAAGTACAACGCTGGAGGCAATACACCTGGTTTGCCTTTTCCCTGGTATTCTTTTTCCAGCTTTCCCTGGGTTTGTCGGGCCTGGAAAAATTCCTGATGACAGGAAAACTGCATTTACCGGTTCCCATGATGATACTGGCCGGTCCCATATACCGGGGCAGCATATCTGTCATGACCATCCTGTTCATTTCCACAGTTATACTATCGGGTCCCGCCTGGTGCAGTCATCTCTGTTATTTCGGGGCACTGGACAACCTGGCCGCCGGGAAGCGGGCCCGATCCAACCCCCTGCGGTACAAATGGGCATTCAAGTCAACCATCCTGTTACTGGTAATCGCAGCCGCCATTATTTTACGCTGGATGAAAGTTCCTGTGACGATCACAACAGTGCTGGCGCTGGGATTCGGGATAATTGGACTTGGGATCATGATCCTGGTTTCCCGGAAAGGGGGAAAGATGGTGCATTGTACTGTCTATTGTCCCATTGGCACCGTGGTAAACCTCACCCGTTTTATCAATCCGTTCCGGATGTACATCGATAACGACAGCTGTACATCATGCCAGCTCTGTACCCGTTTCTGCAAATATGATGCGCTGAACCCATCGGATATTGCTGCCCGGAAACCAGGTATTACCTGCACACTGTGTGGAGATTGTGTAGCCTCGTGTCATGCCGGCTCCATCAAATACCGGTTCCTGAAACTCTCACCTGAAGCGGCAAGGAACCTGTACCTGTTCATCACCATCTCCCTGCATGCAGCCACCATGGCGCTTGCCCGTATCTGAAAATATTTCATTACATTTAGGTGAGCACATAGATAACGCGCTATGAACAGTATCACCGATTTCCTCCAGCAATCGCTGGGCATCAGCCCGGAAAGCCAGACCAAAATACTATACTCCATCATTATCATCCTGGTACTCTGGAGCATCCGCTATGCCATCCTTAAAATTGTCTGGAGGTTTACTGAAGACCCCAAAAGCAGGTATACCTGGAGAAGATCACTCTCTTTCATTGGCGGGCTCCTGACCGTTATACTCATAGGGAGTGTGTGGATCAAGGCCATCGGGGAATTCGGGACCTTCCTGGGGCTTTTTACAGCCGGCGTTGCCATTGCCATGAAAGATCCCCTCACCAATATTGCAGGCTGGATCTTTATCCTGGCCCGAAAACCCTTTTCCCTGGGCGACCGGATCCAGATAGGCGATCATGCCGGAGATGTGATTGACCTGCGCCTCTTCCAGTTTACCCTTCTGGAGATCGGAAACTGGGTGGATGCCGATCAGAGTACAGGCCGGATTATTCATATTCCCAATGGCTCCGTTTTTACAACAACACAGGCCAATTACAGTGCAGGGTTCCAGTTTATCTGGAATGAAATGCCGGTGCTGGTCACCTTTGAGAGCCAGTGGAGGCTGGCCAGGGATATCCTGCAAAAAATTGTGAGCGAACATGCCGAGAATCTTTCAGCCGACGCAGAGAAAAAGATCATTGAAGCCAGTAAAAAGTATATGATCTTTTACCAGTACCTGACCCCCATCGTCTACACTTCGGTCGAGGATAGCGGGATCCTGCTTACCATGCGGTATATTTGCGATCCACGCAAACGCCGTATCACCGAACATGAGATCTGGGAGGATGTGCTGAAAGCTTTTTCGCGGAACAAGGATATAGAATTTGCCTATCCCACGCAGCGCTTTTATAAACGCCCCGCTGAAAAGGACGACTCACCGCTCTAGTTCACCCGGTCAAGCAGAAGTGCATTGAACAACAGTTTGAATGTTCCCTGGGTAGAGGCCCTGAACTGGGGATCAAAACCATACAGCACAAACTGTCCTTTTCCTTTTTTCATCCAGATCATGGCTGCCCGGTTGCCCAGTTTCTCCTCACCGGCAGCATATCCGGATATCAAAATATCTTTTTCCGGGTAGCTGCCTATCACCCGGCGGTCCATATCGAAAATAGGAACCGAGGTCCGGAACACGGGCCTGCCCCTTGTAAAGACCCCGATACTTTCGGGCATGCCAAGGGTAAGTGGATGTTCCTGTGTGAGTTTCACCCTGACAAGGCTACCGGGTACATAGAGGCCAGCTTTACTCAGATCTGCTGAAATATCCCTGAATGGAAGCTGGAACTCCTCTTCCGACCCTGCATGTTTGATCTTCAACACACCTTCAAAAAGCCTGGCCGACCTGCCCCATGCAAGGATGATCCCTCCTGCATCGCTGAAGGAGAGCAATTTTGCAAGTCCTTCCTTTCCCATTCCTTTCACGTAATCGGGATGATAGTTGCCCAGATAGTAGGAATCGCCCGATTTCCGCTTCCCGGTCATCAGGATATCCTTATCGTTATCGGGAAAAATGATCACATCATAATCCCCCGCCAGGTCTGAACCGGCAAACTGGTCAGGATGCAGGACCGTGAACGGGATATGGTAGCTGTCAAACAGGAACCTTGTCCATCCTGCATCCATATCATGAAAGTAGGTCTCCACCAGGGCAATGCGCGGAAGCGTAACGGGATCAGCCGGAAACGCTCTTCTGTCAGTGATCATTCCCGGTTCAAAAGGGAGACCTTCCAGCACTTCGTTCCAGGCCTTCTTTCCGGTACCCTGATAGATAATAAAGCTGCCCTTGGGGTAGGTCTTATCACCCAGCTTCACCTCTCCCTTCAAACGCTGAACATTCATGCCCTTTTCCAGGGCCTGAAAGGCAGCCCGGAAGGAAGCATTGGCAGCAACCGGGAGCACCATGGCATGGGAGAGTTTTTCGCCGGGCTCCTTCAAATCATACATGCCTTCAATGGCTTTCAGATGCTTCTCCAGGGCAGTGCTGCGGGTATTGATCTCCTGCGAGCTCACACACCTGTGCAGCGGCAATGACCAGCTGGCGATATCGTAAGGCTTGATCAGCTTCCCGCCGGGTGTATAATGCCTTTCGGGGAATTCCTGCGCTTCCATCACTTCTATAATGAAAGGGCGAAAAGGTTGGGCCAGGGGGATCACCACATCACCCTGATGATATACCCTTCCCTCAAGTACAATTTCGGAGGTAAGTTCATACACTTCCGTTCCATGCTCCTTCATCAGGTTGACCAGGTTGACCAGTTCACCCTGGTCATGTTGTGCGACAGGCAATATATAATAATAAGGGGCCGTATGCTTTCCCAGTGCCACCTGCTCCCGGCACATCCGGTTCCTGAAGGCCAGGATATCTTCACGGTAAAGGGAAGCGGTCCTGATAACCGACATGGTGGAGGAGACCTCATAGGTTACGATGTCGCCCAGGCGCCACCATCCCCCTTTCCAGGGCATCAACATATTGACACTTTTTTTATATTCGGACAGCCCTTTACCACCCACACTGAGCTCTCCGGGTTCAACATAAACAGGCGTGGCCTTCTGTGCACTGGCTGCCTCCGTAAGGAAGCCGATCACATTTTTCCAGATGCAGGTTTCGGTTGATCCGGGCCAGTAATCATCAAAAATATAGTGCTGGCTCACACCTGCCAGCCCATCGGAGGTCATATCGGTGGCCATGTGCTGCCCGAATACCCCGCCCCAGTGAAAAATACCGGCGGGAACATTTTCCGCAATGGGATCATGGTTGGGTGGTACAAAATATCGGGTTCCGGTGGATCCCATCTGGTGTTTTTCCACCATAACCTGCGGAAACCAGGTCTGGTTATAGATCCTGGCAATGGCCCTGGTATCCTCCTGGGAAAGGGTCACAAAGTCGCGGTTGTTATCGTGCCCCACATACTTGTGATATACACGGGGAAGCGAGGCTCCCTCATATTTGGATCCCACATTCTTCCTGTAATAGTCAACCACCATATCCATGCCATCCGGGTTATGACACGGAACCATCATATAGACCACGTTGTTGAGCCACTCCAGCTTCTTCGTATCGGCAGTGGTCGCCAGATCGTATGCTATGAGCGGGGCCGACTGCGACGGGCCCACCTCTGATGAGTGCATGGAGAGGGTAGCCAGGACAAAAACCTTTCCGTTCCTGATCATGCCATCCAGTTCCTCCTGCTCCAGATCCGGATTGAGGGCAAGTTCCCGGTTTATATTTTGCAGCGAGGCAAGATCACGGATGTTATGCTCACCGGAGATAAAGACGATGTACATGGGTTTTCCCATGGGAGAGCTCCCGATCTGCTCCAGTTTGATGCACTCCGATCCTTCATCCAGCACTTTCATGTATTCAATCAGCTGCTCATAGGTGAACAGGTTCCGGTCCGATCCCGGTTCAAATCCAAAAAAAACAGCAGGCTCTGTTAATGATCCTTCCTGGGCCCGCAGACCCGGAAGGGTGAGCAACAAGGCGACTACCGCAATTAACTTTTTCATACTTCTTATAAGTTTAAACAGGTTAATCGATCCATACCGTTTTGATATTGACAAATTCCTTGATCCCTTCCGAGGATAGTTCCCTGCCGTACCCCGAACATTTCACACCTCCAAAGGGTAATCTCGGATCCGATTTAACCATGGCGTTAATAAAGACCGAACCCTCTTCCGCACCTGCAATAAACAGCTTAGCCAGCCGGTCTGACCCGGTAAAAAGCTGCATCCCCAGTCCATACCTTGAATGGTTGGAAAGCTCAAGCGCATGTTCAGGGGAAGTGGCTTCAGCAATGGCAAAGACAGGTCCGAAAACCTCTTCATCAAACACCGGCATCCCCGGTTGTATACCGGTAAGGATCGTAGGTTCGTAAAAGGCATTGTTCCGTTTCCCCCCGGTAAGCAGGCTGGCACCCATGGCCAGTGAATCGCTCACCTGTTTCTCCACCTCTCTGGCCTGTTTTACAGAGGAGAGGGGACCCACCCGGGTATCATCTGCCATGGGGTCTCCCACCACAAGCGCTTCTACCTTTTCGACCAGCCGGGAAACAAAATCCCCGGCGATCGATTTTTCCAGGATAAACCGCTTGGCAGCAATACAACTTTGCCCCCCGTTCTGTAAACGGGCAGGAAGGGCGATATTCAACGCCAGTTCCTGATTGGCATCGTTCAGCACCACAAAGGCATTGTTACCTCCCAGTTCCAGTACACATTTTTTCAAATGACGTCCCGCCTGTTCTGCCACAGCTCTGCCCGCTGCCTCACTGCCGGTCAGGGTCACAGCCTTCACATATTCATGTGCAATTACCCCGGCCACCCTGTCAGACCCGATGGCCAGGTTCTGGAAGACCCCGTCTTCAAATCCCGCTTCCGTAAACAGGTTTTCAATAGTTGCCGCACATCCCTGCACATTGGAGGCATGTTTTAACAGGGCAGTATTACCAGCCATCAGGGCCGGGGCTGCAAACCTGAACACCTGCCAGAATGGAAAATTCCAGGGCATAATCGCCAGGATGGGCCCCAGGGGTTCATACACCACCATGCTCTCCTCAGCTTCTGTTGCAACATGCCTGTCTGCCAGAATGGAGGCTGCATTTTCCGCGTAGAACTCACAGACCCAGGAACACTTACGCACTTCTGCTTCAGCTTCCGCAACAGGCTTTCCCATCTCAGAGGTTATTAATCCGGCAAAATCCCGGCTACGGTCCAGCAGGATCTGGGCCAGTTTTTTCATACGGTCCGACCGCAGCTCAAAGGAAGTATGGCAGTATGATCTGAATGCATCATCTGACCTCCCGATCAGAACAGCCAGTTTTGTTTCAGAGAGTTGCGGATAGTTGATGATCCGTAACGGATCATATGGATTGATGCTTTTTAAGATTGGCATGATGCAATTTAGAAGAATCGGTGCGATATTCAAAACAACCTGAAAATATTA